>CAMYOI010000120.1 GCA_947259955.1 uncultured Gammaproteobacteria bacterium | reverse complement strand
TCCATTCGATATGCGGCCGCAGCCAGATCCAGCGGCGTCGACACGGTGCAGGCCGCGGTCACCAGACCGGGGTTCCGACTCAGCCAGTTGAGCAGCATGCTGCCGCCGATCGAGAAACCCGCCGCGAACAGGGGTGTCGATGGTTCCCTCTCCCTCAACGCACGCAGAACGAAATCGATATCCTTGCTGTCACCACCGTGATAACCGCGCGGCAGCCGGTTGGGCTCACCGCTGCAGCCGCGGTGGTGGAGTACCACGGTGCGCAGCCCGGCGGCATATAGCTGCGAGGCAAGACCGCGGACATAGTGTGATTGCGAATCACCGCAGAGCCCGTGAACTACGAGTGCGACCGGCAAAGCGCCGTCTGGCTCCAGCCAGTCGATGTCGAGAAAATCACCGTCATCGAGTTCGAGGCGCTCGCGTCTGTATTCGAGTACCGGCCTGTACCTGAACAGGTACGGCCAAACGGTCTGAAGGTGGGGGTTCAGGCACCACCACGGTGGCCTGAAACTCGAGTTGAAAGGCAGCATTCGCCGGGTCGAAGCGGGTCCTGTCCCAACGTCGCCGGGAGGGCTACACCATCTGCTTCTCGCGGATCTCATCCAGCGTCTTGCAATCCACGCACAGGGACGCCGTAGGCCGGGCCTCGAGCCTCGCGATGCCGATTTCAACTCCGCATTTTTCACAGTAGCCGTAGTCTCCGGATTCCAGCAGAGCGATGGTCCCGTCGATCTTGCGGATCAGTTTGCGTTCGCGATCACGGCTCCTAAGTTCCAGTGACATGTCGGATTCCTGGGTGGCGCGATCGTTCGGATCGGGGTGGTTCACCGTTTCATCCTGCATCGTGTGCAGGGTGCGGTTCACCTCGTCGACCAGTTCCATGCGCCAGGCCGCCAGGATATTGTTGAAATGATCGAGTTGCTTCCGATTCATGTACGCTTCCCGCTTGCGGGCGCGGTAGGGTGTTATGCCGTGGATCAGGTCGTCACTGTCGCTGCCCTTGTTTGCCTGAATTTCGGATGCACGGCGCGCGGCGGTCTTCTTTCTTGTGGCGGTTTTTTTGGCCGTCTTTTTGACCGGTGGCTTTGCCGCCGTAGTTTTCGCGACAGCCTTTCTTAAGACGGCTTTCTTCGGAACGGCTTTATTAGCGGCCGTCTTTTTCGCCGTTTTCTTGGCGGCTACCGTTCTTGCAGACTTTTTCGCGGCAGCTTTTTTTAGTGTTTTTTTCGCAACGACTTTCTTCGCCGTTTTTCTGGATGCGACCGTCTTCTTTGCCGACTTTTTGGCGGCAGGTTTCTTTTTCACCGCCTTTTTCACCGCCTTTCGGGGAGCAGCGGCCTTCTTTACCGCTTCGCTTTTTGGCCTTCTTCCTCGAAGTCGCGGCCATATCAGAATTCCTCAATTGGTAACAAAAAAATAAGCGCGAATTTGTACTACAAAGGCTCTGTCAACGCAATAATCATTTCTAGCCTAATTATTGCTCCAGGGCGGGCGTGTTTTGCACGGCCTCGAGATCTCTGCGGCAAATGCGTCTATATGGTCCCGGATTGCCTTTTGGGACGCCGCAGTAATATACCGGCTTGCGGCCGGCGGGGTTCTTGTGTCTGGAGAAATAATCTAGAATACGGCAGCGCCACAACCCACCTATCATGACAGGAGAAAACCATGACTATTGCGGTCGGTGACACGGTTCCAACCGTTACTCTGAAACATATGACAGACGACGGTCCCAAGGGCATCGGTACGGATGAACTGTTTTCCGGCAAAAAAGTTGTGTTGTTCGCCCTGCCCGGGGCATTTACGCCTACATGTTCGAAATCCCATCTTCCCGGTTACGTCGTGAAATCCGATGACCTGTTCGCCAAAGGCGTCGACAGAATTATATGTCTGTCGGTCAACGATGCGTTCGTCATGGGCGCCTGGGGCAAGGATCAAAATGTCGAAGATCGGATTATGATGATTGCGGACGGCAACGCTGACTTTTCTCGTGCAATTGGCCTCGAGGTGGATTTGAGCGCCGGCGGCATGGGTGTCAGGTCGCAGCGGTACGCCATGGTCGTAGAAGACGGCTTGGTCACTCTGCTCAATGTCGAAGCGCCGCGCAAGTTCGAAGTCAGCGACGCTGAAACGATTCTCAACAGTTTGTAGCAACGAGGCGGTATCCGATGCGTATCTGGTTGGCAAGCGTAGTTCTGGTTGGCATGTGCTTGACGGTGCTCGATGAAGGTGTCGCACAGGGAACGGGTGCGGCGGTGACCGAGGATTCGAGCATGGTGAAGGAGGCCATGGAGGTAGCCGGGGAAGCGATAAAGAAGGCGGCGGACGGTACCGAGAAAGTCTGGGAGTCTACCAAGGAGGGTACCAAGAAAGCTGCGGAGTACAGCAAGGAGAAAGCGGGTCAGGCCTTGGAAGCGACCGTGGAGGGCACCTCCGAAGCCGTAGACTGGACCCAGGAGAAAGCGGAACAGGGCTGGGAAAAAACCAAGGAAGTCTCGACAAAAACTTGGGACGCAACCCGGGAGGCTGCGAAGGATACTGGTGAGGCCGTCAAGGAGGGCTATGGAGTGGTCACGGACAAGGCGAAAGACGCAGTCGAATGAAGCGGAATCTTACCACGTGACATACTGCGTCGGCATACATGTAAACGAAGGAATCGCCTTTTTGTCGGATTCCCGCACCAATACGGGGGTCGATCGGCTCGATTTGAGCATGCACATCTCGGGTTGAGCACGGGTGAACTGAGAATCAGGTCCGTGTTCGATCCTCCCGAACTACACCGTCGACGAATCGCAGTTTGTTGCGGATAGCTTCGTTGATAACGAACGGATAAGGATCGTCCAGGCCCAGGCTCCTGGCAGTCTGGTTGAAATGAATCGCGGTATCGATCCATTGATCGATGATATCGTCGACATGGCGCGGCGCCTCCAGGTTTTGTTCCGTGCAGGCCGTTTCCAGGCTGTCCCATATCAATAGATAGTGGGCCCATGTCTCGGCCCAGTCCTCAAGAGGGTGGGAGCTGGCATAGGCGCTGATGAAGTTCGATTCCCAACCCGTTGTGCTCCTCATACCGTAGTAGACATCGAGCGCCCGTGCATAATCGGTTGTCTCATTGCCGAAAACATTGCGAAAGGAGTCCATGTTGTGATCCCCGAACAACAGGTTGAAATAGTAATGTCCGCTCTCGTGCCTGAAGTGTCCGAGGACCGTTCGATAAACTTCGCCCAGCTTCAAACGCATCTGCAGGCGGTAGAGCTGATCCGCCTCCGCGACATTGATCGTAATTACACCATCCAGATGACCAGTGGTGATAAACGGCTCCAGCACCGCAGGGTTGCTGCGCTGATCCTCGATGAAATCAAAAGCGAGGCCGTCCGGCCAGCCTCGAGCCTTGCTTTTGACCGGAAGACCGATATCCAGAAGCGAATAAAGCAGGCGGCGCTTTTCTCTCTCCAGCGTGGCCCAGCGAACGAGGTTGTTTCCTGAATTGAGGTGCGGAATCGTCCGGTTGAGCTGGCAGGAAACGCAGTATTGATCGGATGAATCGGACCGCAGCAGCCAGTTGCAGTTGTCGAAATCCAGCTTGTTTCGGCACACCCGATAGTCGTTGTCGAAACTGCTATCGTCGACTCCGGTCGACGTAGCCATCCGCAGGGTGGTCGGGTCGAATCCCAGATCCGCCTCGCAGGAAAGGCACCGGGTGTTCTCGAAGAACACGCGTTCACCGCAGCGGCATTCAAACCTTTTCATCGACTCCGGTCACGAACCAGGTACGCGCAATTATCTGGTGGATCCCGGCGAGATCCTCTTGAAGGTGGTCTATGAACTTGTGGAGCGAGTCCCCCGCCAGGTCTTCGAACTCCTGCTTCATGATCAATTTCTGCAACCGGGCGATTGCTTGCTCGGGCTTCTTTTGGTTCGGCAGCTGCCCAAAGCACTCCTGCAGTTGCAGCAATGAGTGCGAAACCGAACGGGGAAAATCCGCATCCTCCATCAGGTACCGAATGACGTCTCCCCTTCGTATTCTGCGCCTTACGTACTGCCTGTACATCTGGTGTGCGCTAAGCGCGTTCAGTACGTTCATCCACAACCGGTTGGCGAGTATCTTGCGCTCATCGCCCTCCGCGATGAGCGTGGTCGAACCGACATCCACGATGCGCGAGGTCATGTCGGCGCGCTCGATGTTTCGCCCGATGCGGACGAACTGGTATCCGGGGCCATGGCTCATTGCACCCGACAGCACCCCCGTGGTCCGCTGGCAACGGGCAATGATCTCGGACAGTATCCTGTGCAGATTCTTGCGAAAGGTCGGAGCGGGCAAACGGCGTCTGCCAAACAGGTACAACTCGTTGATGGCTTGCCAGGCCTCGCTCGGAATCTGGTCGCGAGTCGTGCGCACGTTCTCCCGCGCCATTGCCAGCGTTGCCAGCAGCGAACCCGGGTTGCCGGTGTCCGCGGTGATGAACTTCAATATATTGGATTCGCCATCGCTTCGATAGCGGCTGTAGAAAAGTTCGTTGCCGCCGTAAATCTCCACAAGCTGGCGCCAGTGGATACCGACGCCGCGCGGCAGATCCAGCATCAGCATCGAGTAGACACTGATCAGCCTCGCCGTGTTCTCCGCGCGTTCGATATAGCGAGCCATCCAGTAAAGCCTCTCCGCGACGCGTGACAGCATATCAGCGGGTTCCCGACTCAATGATCCAGGTGTCCTTGCTGCCACCACCCTGCGATGAGTTGACAACAAGAGACCCTTTGCTCAGCGCCACCCGCGTCAGGCCGCCGGCGGTTACGTAGCTTTGTTCGGATTGCAGGATAAACGGGCGTAGATCCAGGTGGCGCGGCTCGACACGCTGGTTGCACAGAGTGGGTGCGGTAGACAGGGAAAGCACCGGCTGTGCGATATAGTTTCTCGGATTTCTTTTGATCAGGTTGCTGAACTTTTTCCGCTCCGCGGCCGTTGACGCCGGCCCGACAAGCATGCCGTAACCGCCGGATTCATTGGCGGGTTTCACCACCAGGCTGCGCAGGTTCTTGAGCACGTGTTCTCGGCTGCTTTTGTCCATACAGCGATAAGAGGGTACGTTGGGTATGATCGGATCCTGGTCCAGATAGTATCTGATGATTTCCGGCACGAAGGTATAGACCACCTTGTCATCCGCCACGCCTGCGCCGGGGGCATTCGCTACCGCAACGTTTCCAGCCATCCACGCGCGGTGCAGGCCGCACACGCCCAGGCGGGAATCCGGTCTGAACGCCTCGGGGTCAAGAAAGTCGTCGTTGATGCGTCGATAGATGACATCGACGCGCTGCTTGCCGTCGATGGTGCGCATGTAGACGCAATCGTCGCTATCGACGAACAGGTCGCCGCCTTCGACCAGTTCCGTACCCATCTGTTGGGCAATGAATGAATGCTCGAAATATGCTGAATTGTAAATACCGGGTGTCAGCACGACGATCTCAGGGTGGTCGAGGGGTCTGGGTGACAACGATGCAAGCATGTCGAAAAGGTGCGCAGGATAGTCGTCAACAGGCAGGATTGTGCGGCGCCGAAACAATTCGGGAAACACCTGCTTTGTAATCCTCCGATTCTCGATCATGTACGACACGCCTGACGGCACGCGCAGGTTGTCTTCGAGCACGTACATGATCCCGTCACTGTCGCGCACGAGGTCGGTACCGCAAATGTGCGCCCACGCCCCGTAGAGCGGTTTCACACCGACGCACTGTTTCAGGAAATTTTGAGAACCTTTGAGCAGGGTCTGGGGAAAAACTCGATCCTTGACGATCCTCTGCTCGTTGTACAGGTCCTCTATGAACATATTGAGCGCGCTGAGGCGTTGGGTCAGGCCCAACTGCAGGCGCTGCCATTCCCGGCCCGCGATTATTCTGGGGATGATGTCGAAAGGCCACGAGCGGTCGATGTTCTGCCCCTCACTGTAGACCGTGAAGGTAATTCCCATCTCTTCGATGGCAAGTTCCGCCGCGCGCTGCCGCCGGTTGAGCTGCTGATCGCTGAGTGAGCCCAGGTAGGTTGCAAGGGATCTGGATGCCGTGCGCGGATTGCCCGGTGTACTGATGAGCTCGTCGTAAAACTTGCCCGGATCGTAACGGCTCCAATCAATACGCATGATGGCATTATACAATACCCGGATTATCACCCGGCCGTCAGCCCAAGCGTTTCGACCAAATATGCTCAGCAATGAAGACTATTTTTCTGAAGACTACTTGCAGGCGCGTGCTCTATTTTCACGCCTTGCGAAGATGGCCGATGTGCGGCTCCACGGCTACGAAATCCCGGAAAAGGGGCCTAATGAACAATCCCTGACCACGGATATTGCCTGGGTCGGGAGTCCCGCGGCCAAAAAGCTACTGCTGGTGCAAAGCGGTGTCCACGGCGTCGAGGCCTTCGCGGGCTCCGCCATTCAGTGCAACCTGCTCGACTACCTGCCGCCGAATCTCGATAAACTCGCGCTCGTTCTGGTCCACGTCGTCAATCCCTGGGGCATGGCGTGGCTGAGCCGCGTCAACTCGTCGAACGTAGACCTCAACCGCAACTGTTTGTACCCCTGGGAGGAATACTCGGGCGCACCGGCCGGTTACGCCTTGCTCGACAGTCTGATCAACCCCGCATCACCGCCGCGAAAAGATCTGTTCGCGCTGAAGATGGCGTATCGGGTAGTGCGCCAAGGCGGGTCGGCAATCCGGCGTGCCGCCGCGATGCTGCGGCAGTGGCTGAAAGCTCACGTTACCGGTATCGACATGCTGATGGTCCTGGACCTGCATACAGGCCTGGGTCGTTTTGGCGAACACCTTGTAATCCCCGCTTTTGCCATGGATGAAAAAGTCAGGTTGATAACCGAAATGCGATTCGGCCGCAGTCTTGAACTGGGTGACAGCCGGGATGACGGTTACCCGGTTACAGGCAGCATGTCGGCGCTGTATGAACAACTCTTCGAGGATATCGATTTGCAATACTTCACGGTCGAATTCGGCACCCTCCCGCCGCTCAAGATCCTTCGGGCGCTGCGCGATGAAAACCGCCACCATTTCTATTCGGGCGGCCATCTCGACCACTGGTCGAAGGAAGCGCTAAAGCGTGCGCTGTACCCGGCGTCGTCCGTGTGGAAAGAGCGCGTCATCG
This sequence comes from uncultured Gammaproteobacteria bacterium, assembly GCA_947259955.1. Classification (GTDB taxonomy): domain Bacteria; phylum Pseudomonadota; class Gammaproteobacteria; order Arenicellales; family JAANXG01; genus JAHEKE01. The sequence continues at coordinate 14,467 of CAMYOI010000120.1, read as the reverse complement.
AGAATGGGCGAAATCTTGTAGAAAATGCGTTGTGGTGCCTGGGTCGCGCCTTTGGCAACGCATGACCTCCGTAAACGGGATTCCGTTTCCTCGGAATCTGTGCCGTGACGCTATAATAATCATGCCAATCACTCAGGAGACCGGAATGTCCGAACCCAGCTTCAGCATCAATACCGTCATCGAAGACGCCCTCCAGATAATCAAGAAGCCGGTGGGTTTCTACCAGCGCATGCCGCATTCCGGCGGGTACGTGGAACCGATGATTTTTCTGGTGGTCATGGCGGCCATCGCTGGACTTATCGTCACGATATACTCGTTGTTCGGGGGCGGCCTGGCCGGGATCATGGTTTTCGGTATGGCCGCAATCATTGCCCTTCCGATCGCCGCGTTGATCAGCAGCTTCATAGGCGCCGCAGTCATGTTCATCATATGGAAGCTCATGGGTTCCGACAAGAATTTCGAAACCGCATATCGGAGCGTTGCCTACGCCTCTGCAATCTACCCGATCTCCGCGGTGCTCGGCCTGATCCCCTATGTGGGTTCGGTGATCGGCATCGCCTGGGGCATGTACCTCATGGTGGTTGCCAGCGTGGAAGTACACGGCATTCACATCAACAAGGCATACATCGTGTTTGGCATTCTCGGCGCGTTGATGATCATTGGCAACGTGAGCAGCGAGATGGCGGCCCGTGAGCTTCAGGCGAGAATCGAGCGGATGGGTGTGAACATGGAGGAGATGGAGGGCAAGAGCCCGGAAGAGATAGGTAAAATGGTCGGAGAGTTCATGAAGGGCCTGGAAGAGTCGCAGAAGCAGTCTGATCAGTCGCAATGAACTGGAGTCGATCCGTGGTTCACCATGGGGGTCAAGCTCATCAATTCACCATTTTCCTGTTTGTGCCCGTCATTTGACAAAGATAATCGAAATCAAGGATGCGACGGTCTTTCGCGGCGATACCCGCGTATTCCGCAACTTCAACCTGGAGATCGAGAGCGGTCAGAGCACCGCCATTCTGGGACCCAACGGCGCCGGCAAGACCACGTTGCTCAAGCTATTGTCGTGCGAACTGTACCCCGTCGTGCAGGAAGGTTCCTGTGTCCGTGTACTGGGCCGCGAGCGCTGGAATGTGTGGGATCTGCGCAATCATCTGGGTATCATTTCAAACGATCTTCAGAACGAGTACCTTGGTTATGTGGCGGGCAAAGATGTCATCCTGTCCGGTTTCTATTCCTCCATCGGGACCTACAGGCACCAGTCGTTCAGCGGAGAACAACGGGCACGTGTCACTAAAACGTTGCGCGACCTGGGAATTCATGACCTCAGGGACAAACCCTACGCCGCCATGTCCACCGGGCAGCAGCGCCGTTTTCTACTGGGCCGCGCCCTGGTAAACGAGCCCGAGAATCTCATCCTCGATGAACCGACGAGCGGTCTGGACCTGAAAGCAACGTTTCAATATCTTGAAACCGTGCGCAAGCTCCTGCGTGGCGGTCATACCGTCATCCTGGTGACGCACCACGTACACGAGATTCCGCCGGAGATCGAGCGCGTTGTGTTGATGGATCGAGGCAACGTCGTCTCACAGGGCGCGAAATCCGAAATCCTGAATGACGAGTCGTTGAGCGACCTTTTCGACACCCCTATCCGACTGGTCGATGCAAGCGGGTACTATCAGGTTCTTCCCGGTTGACGGGGTGGCATTCTTTTTTTGAGTATGTGATACTGCGACCCGCACTACACCCTGAATTGCGTAAGATCAAATAATATCCTCAATTCTTGACTCCCTCGTAATCCGACGTGTCGTGTATTTTCAACTAATAATTAGTACAGGTAAGGTTAATGGCAACAGGCAAAGTTAAGTGGTTTAATGAATCCAAGGGTTTCGGATTCATCACTCCAGATGACAACAGTAAAGATGTGTTCGTTCATTTCTCCGCGATTCAGGCCGAAGGGTTCCGTACGCTGGCCGAAGGGCAAGCAGTAAGTTATGAGGTGGAGCAGGGTCCCAAGGGGCCACAAGCGACTCAGGTCACGCTCGACAGCTGATTCATGATTGGCTCGGGCGTAATCGGCTCGGGCGTAATCGGGTCAGGGAGGACCAGCAGCTAACACTCGCACTTTCGTTGCGGGTGATCTTGGAGCCACAATAACCGGGCGGCGACCCCTATCGGTCCGCTACCGGCGTGGCGCGTGCTGCTTCACGCGTGCTGTTTCAAGTGTAAGTTTAAGGCACGTGTTAGGTTCGAATGAAAGTCCGGGGACGGTCTTGATGATCGTCCCCGGTTCCTTCCCTGGTTGGCGACATCATGTCACCTCTCCTTTACGACATCCATGTCGTGCACCATGTCCTTTGGTGCAGCTTCAATGTATGATTATTCCCACACGATATCTTCACCCAAATGGGTGAAATTTGTCCGGCGTCTCATCACGTCACCAGTCTGATGGACTGAATCAATGACATGAATATCGAACCGGTATCTTTCGCTCCTCACTTCGATGAGGGTCCGGGAAAGCATCGTATAGGGCTGATATTGCTCTCCGATCACTGCGCGACGGAGAGAGATTTCGTCAACATGCGTTCGTCGGACGAGATCGCATATTTCTGTGCGCGGATCCCCATGCCGGATGAAATCACACCGGAACTCTGGCGAATACGGAGAGCGAATTGAGGCGGGCAGCGGAACTGCGCGAGATCGTGAGATTCGCGGCGGTATTGATTATCGGAATATGCCTCGCTGCCTGCGCCCACCAGCCGTCCACGGTGTCGACGGACGCCGGGGCGTTGCCCGCGCCTGAAGCTCAGATCGGCCCGGGTAATAACTACTGGTGGTACGCTCGATTCGAGATGGATTGGGGGAGGGAGAGGCGTGCCGATTTTTCACAGAACCTGATTATTGCTCGGGAGATCGTCGCGCCGCTGCTCGCTCGCCATTTCGAAGAGATCGTATTGTGGCGTTTTCACCGGCGCGCCGCCCACGATGAGGCGGGGCACCAGTTTTCGTTTATCTTTTATTCTACGCCCAGGGCTGCCCGGGCGATTTACGACGACATAAGTGCCCATCGGGTCGTCGAAGATTTGCTGAACAGCGGCAACCTGCTGGAGCTCAAAATCGACGATCCGGACCGGCCTCGCCGGGCCGGGATCGCCGGCACCAGTGATCCCGATTGGCCCGAACCCATACAGAACAGCTGGCCCTATTTCATTATGGGGGTCAGCCTGATGTGGCTGGACCTGCTCGAGCAGACGGTGGACCTTGATGACCTCGGATCCCGGCACGGCGTTGACCAGCGACTGGAATACTATCGGGAGGTGCACGAACAGATAACCGCCTTGTGGAAGCAGGTAGGCCGCCACGCCCTTTTCCACCACATCAACGCGATTTACGGTTACGAGCCGCTGGAGCTCGTGTTCTGATAGAAGTCACAATCCACTGACATCGGGAAGGGGCGCAGGGCGTACCGATTCGAAGGCAAAGCCGGCCTGCAGCACAAGCGCCTCGGCGTATTTGTCAGCAACGATCTGCAGGCCCGCGGGCAGGCCTTCGGGTGTCAATCCGCAGGGTATGGAAGCGGCTGGTTGTCCGGTCAGATTGAACGGAAACGTAAACGGCGTCCAGCTCGACCAGCGCCCGTCCCCCATCTGATCCGGCACTTCTTTTCCCGCGGAAAACGCGCAGATGGGTAGACAGGGCGTCAACAACAGATCAAAGTCCTGGTGGAATTTTTTCATGTGTAGACCGAGAGCGCCGCGTTCTTCCTGTGACTGCATGTACTCATCCAAAGAGAAGGATTCGCCTTGCTGAATAATCTCTTTGAGTCCGGGGTCGAGCCGGTCACGCTGTTCACCGGTGAGCGTCCTGGCCAGATTCGCGGCACCGGCATACCAGGTTTTGGTGAAACAATCACAGGGATCGGGAAACCCCGGGTCGACCTCTTCAACTTGCGCCCCCAGATCCTCGAATACCTTCACCCCCTGATCGACCAGGGTCGAGATGCCGCCATCAACGGACACGTAGCCCAGATTCCGGCTATAGGCGATTCGAAGGCCGCCGACACCTGTTTCGAGTCCGATACGATAGTCCCGATGCTCTCCCGGCAGCGCATACCAGTCCCTGAAATCGGGCCCGCTGATTACGCTGAGCATGAGCGCGGAGTCGGTCACGGTCCGCGTCATGGGCCCAACGTGTGAGACGGTGCCGAACGGGCTCGAGGGCCAGGCGGGAACGCGGCCGAACGTGGGTTTGATCCCGAACAGTCCGGTGAATCCGCACGGTATGCGAATGGATCCGCCGCCATCGGTGCCAATCGCCAGGGCAGCCATTCCGGTTGCCACCGCGGATGCCGAGCCACCGCTACTGCCGCCGGGGGTCATGTTGGGATTCCAGGGATTGCGGGTGATCCCGGTAAGCGGACTGTCGGTGACGCCTTTCCACCCGAATTCCGGTGTTGTGGTCTTGCCGATCAGCACGGCGCCGTGCTCCCGGAGCCGCGCTACGCAGGGTGCATCGTCATTCCATGCCTGATCCCGGTCTGCGGTTTTGGAGCCGCGAAGGGTGGGCCAGCCTTTGGTCAGGATGAGGTCCTTGATTGCCGTGGGAACCCCGTCGACCAGTCCCGCCGGCTGCCCCTTTTGCCAGCGATTTTCCGATTTCCGCGCCGAGGCAAGCGCGCTCTCTTCATCGACCAGGCAAAACGCATTCAGTTTGCCGTCGACGGCCAGTATTCGATCCAGGCATGCCCGGGTGACTTCAACCGGTGACAACGCCTTGCCGCGATACAGTTCCAGTAGTTCGCTCGCAGACTTCAGGCAGATATCGTCGTTCATTATTGAAACAGGTCCATTTTCATCAGACGGTCTATAACATCCCGGCATTGATTGAACGGTGTTGGTTAGATGCCGCGATCAAATCGCCGCCCATTTCTCCGCAACTATCTCAAAATAGTGGCTCCGTTGCCAAGGCCAAACGCGGGCCGTTGGACAGGCCCGGTTTACGTGGAGGAAATGGGCACCGAATATTGGTCCGCGGCGCAGCATTGGCAAATTCGACGTATTTGAGAAAGATTCCAACATTAGCAAGAATTGTTCTGTTGCCCGGGTTTCGACCATAATGACCGATTAGACAGCAAAGAGATCCATAATGACCGAGAACGTGTTTACCACCGGCCGGTGTCTGTGCGGCGCCGTTAGCTATGAAATTACCGGCGAGCCCGTCAGAATGGCGGCCTGCCAGCGATCGTCCGGCACCGGACACGTGCCGCTCGCCCGGGTGTGATCGGTATTGCGGTGGGCTGCGCCGATGACAACGCGTGGGACGGTATACCGCTCGATATCCCGAAATTCGACGAGATGCCGCCGCCTCCGAAATAGCAAAATTGCCGCCATGACGATCCGCCCCCTGCAGGGTCCCGCATACGGCGCGGTTGACAGCTTCATCGACGACCCGGCCTCCGTTTCTTTCATGTGTCGTGGGGATATTATGGTTTTAGTTGAAACAACGGATCAGGTCGTTCTCTATGAAATTGAATAAGGGAGTAATCTTTGATGTGCTCCAGGAAAACGACCTGATTCAAGGTCTGTCGAAAGAGCAGGCGCAGAAATTCTATGACCGCGGCAAGGCCGTCAAGGCGAAGCCGAATACCGTGATCATTCATGAAGGTGCTCCGAACAACCATCTCTTCCTGCTGCTTAGCGGGGAACTCGAGGTTTTTCTGCCCGATAGCCCGGAGCGTTTTTCGAAAGTTACCATGGCCAGACGCATTCCCGGCAACTACGTGGGCGAGTACTCATTTATGGATTCTTCACCCGCGTCGGCCAGCGTCAAGACCGTTGTCAAATGCATTCTGTTTCAGATTTCACATGCCGCGGTAGAGGAGCTGTTCGATTGCGATCCGAAAATTGGGCAGGTGATGTATCGAAATCTTCTGCTCAATCTCGTCAGACGCTTGCGCGAGTCGGATCATGAACTGGACATGATACAGCCTTTTACCTGAGTCGCCCGGGATGACCGCGGCGCGGCGCCGCTCCTTCAAAAGAGACTGCACCAATGGCAGAGCCTTCCAATTCGAACTGGCGCAACCTCGCCGCCGCCTGTGCCTCGATCACCGTGTTTGGTCTGACCTTCGGCATGACCTACCCGCTGTTGTCTCTTATTCTGGAGTCGCGCGGTGTTTCCACCGAAATGATCGGCATCAACTCGGCGATGATGCCCATCGGTGTTCTGTTGTTTTCGTCGGTCATTCCCGTTGCCACGCGCCGATTCGGTGCACGCAGGGTTGCCGTCATCGCGGCAGTGGTGACCTCGATGCTGATACTCGCCTACAAGGTGTTCGACGATCTCGCTGCCTGGTTCATCCTGCGCCTGATACAAGGCATGTCCATGTCCACGCTGTTCGTGTTGAGCGAGACCTGGATCGTGCGATTTGCCGGCAGCGAGCACCGGGGCAAGATCGTAGCCATATACGGCAGTATCCTGTCGGCCAGTTTTGGCACGGGGCCGGCGCTGGTCGGATGGCTCGGGATTGAAGGCTGGCTGCCATTCGTGATCGGGGCCGTAGTGATCCTGTTCGGCGTCATCCCACTGACGCTCATAGAGGAGTCGGAAACAGCGCAACCCGAGGAAAGCAAGATTTCCGGATTTTTCGAGTTCGCCTCCAAGGCGTCCACACTGCTCGCCGCGGTGGCCGCGTTTGCTATTTTCGATGCGGCCACCCTGTCGCTCCTGCCGGTATACGGAATTCAGACCGGGCTCACTATCACCACGGCGGCGACGGCGCTGACCGCACTCGTAATCGGCAACGTGTTTCTGCAGTTTCCAATCGGCTGGCTTGCCGACAAGTTCCCACACCGGTTCGTCCTGGCAGGTTGCGCACTGGTTACGACAGCGATGTTACTTGTGCTCCCTTTGGTCATGGCAACGGTCTGGATGTGGCCGGTGCTGGTGATCGCGGGTGCAACGGGATACGGTGTGTACACGGTAGCGCTGACTTCGCTTGGCGACCGCTTCGAAGGCGGTGAACTGGTCAACGGCGCGGCATCGTTTGCCGTGATGTGGGGTATCGGTGCCCTGTTCGGAGCCACAGCCGGAGGCTGGACGATGGCGGGATTTGGACCCCACGGATTGCCGGTGTTTATTGGATTCATCTATGCGCTGCTTGCCGCCGGATTGTTGATGCGAAAAAATGCGGGCTAGACGGTATTCATTCTAGCGGGACCTCTGCGATGTCACGGTACAATGTCGGTCATGAATGACTTGCTTGACACTCTGTCATGTCAACCACCCGCTGTAACGCCTGAACTGGTCGAACGTACAGCCAGCAACGACTTTGGATTGAATGGTAAAGCGCAGCCTTTGGGCGGGGAACGGGACCGGAATTTTCTGCTGCACAGCGGCGGCGCGGATGTGCTGATCAAGGTGGCCAACGCATCCGAACCGGATGAACTGTTGGAATTTCAGTCCATGGCGCTGGCGCACATTGCCCGGCAGGATCCGGAACTTCCAGTGCCGCGCGGTATCCGGACCCGGGACGGCCGGAACTGGGCCGAGCTGTCTGGACCTGGCGGTCAGCGCTACCGGGTACGCGCCTTCGATTTTCTTCGCGGCCTAGCGTTCAACGATGCACCGGACGACCCCCGCCTCATGCGTCATCTCGGCGGCATGCTGGCAAAGCTTGGGCGTGCACTGCATGGTTTCTTTCATCCATCGGCCGATCACCCGCTGGCTTGGGACCTGAAGCGCCTAGACCTGTTGGCGGACCTGGTCCCCGCAATCGGCGATCCGGATCAACGTTGCGCGGTCGAACAGGGCATCGAGCGCTTCGTCCAACATGTCAAACCGAAGCTGACGGGATTGAGGTCCCAGGTCATTCACAACGACGTGTCGTTCCACAATACGGTTGTCGATCCCGGCGCACCGTTCGAGGTCGCCGGCATTTTCGATTTTGGTGATCTGATATACGCGCCGCTGATTCAGGATCTGGCGGTAACGGCCTCCGAGGTCCCGGTCTCGCGCCGCGATCCGCTGGCGCGAAGTGCTGAAATCGTGGCCGGCTTCGATAGGGTGACGCCGCTCGAAGATGCGGAGCTTGAGCTGCTTCCGGACTTGATCGCCTCTCGTCTTGCGCTGGGCATTCTAATTGACAACTGGTCCGAACAGCACATTGCCTGGGAAGATGACCGGGATTACCTGGCGGCGTGGCATGTGCACGCGATAGCGGTGCTGCAGAATATCAACGCTATGCAAGCCGGTGAACTCGAAAGTATGCTGCGTGCCGCTTGCGGCAGACCCCCGGCGAGGCCGCTAACCGGAACGACGGTTCGGTCCGCCGGAAACGACGTCGACGACCTGATGCACCGCCGGCTGACCCACCTGGGCAACGGCCGCTATGTGTCCTACGCCCGGCCGGTCCACACGGTGCGTGGTGAAGGGGTCTGGCTTTACGATGCCGAGGGCGGGGCGTATCTGGATGCCTATAACAACGTCCCCCACGTCGGTCATTGCCACCCGCGCGTGATCGAAGCGGTGGCGCGGCAGACCGCAACGTTGAATACGAACACGCGCTACGTTTACGATGCCATCGTGTCGTATGCCGAGCGACTGACTCGGACGTTGCCCGAGGGGCTGGACCTGTGCTACTTCGTGTCGTCCGGCAGCGAGGCCAATGACCTTGCCTGGCAACTCGCCAAGGTCTGCACCGGCAACGACGGTGGCCTGATCATGGAGCACGCCTACCATGGGGTGACCGACGCCGTGTTTAATCTGTCTCCGTCGGGGCGGAATGCACCCGTAGATCCCGTTTCTCATATAGCGATGCTGCCCGCGCCGGACGATTACAGAGGCAAGTGGAAACGCGATATCGAAGACCGCGGCCGGCACTATGCCGTCTTTTGTGATCAAGCGCTCGCGAAACTGCGGCGCAACGGGCACGAGCCCGCCGCTTTCTTCATCGATTCGATCCTGAGCAGCAACGGGATATTCGTCCCGCCGCCGGGCGCCGACGAGGTACAGGCAGGGTTCGGTCGTCTCGGCAAGACCATGTGGGGATTTGAAACTGGCGGTGTGGTGCCGGATATCGTCACTTTTGGCAAACCCATCGCCAACGGATACCCGATGGGGCTGGTGGTCACGACGCGGGCCATCGCCGACCGGTTTGATGAACACGCCGAATACTTCAGCACCACGGGCGGCAATCCGGTCGCGTGCGCGTCCGCGCTGGCGGTGCTCGACGTCTTGCAGGATGAGGACCTGATGGTCCACGCCGAGCGGGTCGGGGAGCGTATAATGGAAGGACTCCGCCAACTGGCCGACCAACACACTCTGATCGGCGACGTACGCGGCAGCGGCCTTTTCATTGGCGTGGAACTCGTCGAGGATCGCGCCACGCTTGAGCCGTCCGCGGCCGGGGCCCGCGCCGTCGCCGACACGCTTCGAGACCACAAAGTTTTGGTCGGTATCGACGGTGCCTATGACAACGTCATCAAGATCCGGCCGCCCATGGTGTTCAATGACGAACATGCCGGACGGCTATTGCAGAGCCTGGATAAAGCGCTCGATATGTATTGATCCGTAAACATGCTGGAGGATCTACCTTAATAACCCGGACGGATGGCCGAGCAATCCTGATCGTCCTCGATTTCCGCTCGGCCTCATCGACCCGGACGCGGAAAACGCTTTCCGTCATCCAGCACCCCTTGCATGCGTCGACGTTCTGCTGCCCCAGCACGAATATGTAAGCCGCCTTGCTGTCGTCGGAGCCCGTCAGCATTACCGGCACCAGCACGTGATCGCCTTTTTCGAGGGCGCCGCCGTATTCGACGGCCATGTGGTTGATCATCGGTGCATAGACCGGATTCTTGACGAGTTCGATGAAGCGCGGCAGGGGACCGGTCTTTTTTCTGTTATCGGGGGACGCGAAGCGGAACGTGATCTCGATCCCCGCGTCCAGGCGGGGGGAATCGTTTCTTGCCAGCGCGCCGAGCTGGATGCGCACGACCTCGTCGGGGGCGAGTGACGGTGTCACTACACGCCGTGCGCGGCTTGGTTACGGCGGTCAAGCAGTTTTCTGTTGATCAGCATGAGCAGGAGTACGATACAGCCCACAGCGGACAGCAGGTGTTTCAGCGAATGTCCGCTCAAGTTTCCCTTCAGGAGAATGAAGATTTCCCCGTCGTAGAATTCGGCGACCTTGGCAAGTATGTAGAACACGAGGGCGGCCAGCAGCATCCACTGCTTCGAAAACGTGGGCCTGAAGAAGATCACCATGACAATCACCGTCAGTAGCGGCATGAACTGGACCCACAGGTAAAGACGCAGATCGTCGAAAAAGTGCCAGTAGAAGACGCTGTAAACGCCGATAAGCAGAGCGGGTATTAGGAGCGCTCTGCCCACGCGGAGATGCAGATACTCGGACAAAAGCGCCACGAATAATCCCATGAAGCCGATGGTCATCGGCAGCCTGTCCCATACCAGTGTGTCGTTGCTCGGGTTGAGGTGGAAGTAGCCGGAACCGAAGCTGATCATTGCGACACCGGCGAACAAAGCGAACCATCCTGGCCAGAATCCGATCGATGTGTTATTCAGGCAGTACTTCACCCCGGCAGAGCCTACGACCAGGAAGGGGATGTTGGTGGTTACATCGAAGAAGTTGGCAATGCCGAAGAATGAGCGCGTGTCGGCAAAGCTGTGATAGGCTATATCCTGTGCGATCGGATCCTGCAGCAGCATAACAATCAACGTGCCGATTACTGCCGTAACAAGGGTGATGTACTGCCAGGCATCGGCCGCACCGGCGGTGTCGGTTCTTTCCATATCTTCCTGTCGGAGCGAAGAGTAATTGTATCCTACCCATGTTCCTGTGCGAAGGGCGGAAGAAGCGGCGCGTCGCCGAGATCGGACAAAGTTTCCGGAAATTTCCATTCTTGCAAGAGGTGCATTATGAGTAAAAGTAAATCCATCAAGGTGCAGCGCGAAAAACAGGGCTTCAAGGAAAGGTTTTCCGATCTGCTGGAAGATATGTGGGATAAAATTGGACAGCATCACCACGGCATATCAGGCCACGTAGCGGGTGATGTGGCCGCGGATCTCTCGGACGCTAACGATAAATACGTGTACAGCCTGGATCTTCCGGGATTGGACGAGGACGACGTGGAAGTCACGGTCCAGTCTGGGCGCCTGACCATCCGCGGCGAGAAGCGCGATGATCGCCAGGAAAAGGGTGAAAACTACGTCTTTCGTGAACGCCGTTTCGGTCGTTTCGAGCGCAGCTTCACCCTGCCGGCGAAGGTGAAAGAAAAAGATATCGAGGCAAGTTTCGAAAAGGGCGTATTGGAGATAAAAATCCCCTATAAGGCAAACAAGGAAGAGGCAGCGAGAAAGATCGAAATAGGCGGCGGCTGAGACGCTGCCTCGTACTTTTAATTGGACGCTCCGCTCTCGTTTGGCTCCAACACGCTGAAATCGTCCTTTTCCTCAGGCGGGTCGTCGCTGACCAGTTCCAGTGCGGTGGCTACTTCACCGGCACCGTCATTGGTCATCGCTTTGATTCGAAGCCGAAGGTTGTTCTGGGAATCCGCATTGCGCAGCGCTTCCTCTTCGCTGATACGCCCTTGTTGAAAGAGTTTGAGTAAATCACTGTCGAACGTCTGCATTCCCTGATGCTCCGATTTCTTCATGATTTCCTTCAATCCATCGATCTCGCCGCGTTGGATCATGTCCCGGACCAACGGTGTGCCAAGCAGTACTTCTATGGCGGCGGCTCGCTTGCCATCAACCGTCGCAATCAGCCTTTGTGAGATGATGGCCCTCATGTTGAGAGACAGGTCCAGCAGGAGTTGATTGTGGCGGTCCTGCGGGAAGAAATTGATGATTCGGTCCAGTGCCTGATTGGAGTTGTTGGCGTGTAGAGTCGATATCGCCAAATGGCCCGTTTCCGCGAATGTGACCGCATGTTCCATGGTTTCCTGGTCGCGTATCTCGCCGATCAAAATTACATCAGGGGCCTGACGCAGAGCACTCTTGAGTGCATCCGAGTAACTGTCGGTGTCCATGCCGATCTCCCGTTGATTGACGATGGACTTACGGTGCTTGTGTACGAATTCTATAGGATCCTCGATGGTGATTATGTGGCCCGACGCGTTGTGATTACGGTAGTCGATCAGGGACGCGAGTGATGTCGATTTTCCGGAACCGGTGGCGCCAACGAACAACACCAAACCGCGTTTGGCCATTATTATTTTGGCCAGCACGGGCGGCAAGCCGAGGGACTTCATATCCGGGATTTCCATCTTGATGTTGCGCACCACCATGGCAACTTCGTTCCGCTGTTTGAAGATATTGACCCGAAACCGGCCGATTCCGGGTTCGGATAAAGCCAGATTCATCTCGGGTTTTTCACCGAATTGGGCATGCTGGGTGCTATCCATAATTGCATCTGCAATTTCTTTGACACCCCCCGGGGGTAAAACCTCTTTTCCAATGGCTCTCAACACCCCGTCGATTTTTATGCACGGCGGCGCGCCGGTGGAAAGATACAGGTCCGATGCATCCTTCGTCGCCATAGTTTTCAGATATTCTTGGAACTCCATTACGCAACCCCCACTGATTGATATCTCCAGTATAGACAAAAAATCCTGCCCGTTTCAGTCAGAGTATCGCTGGTAATATCTCGCAAGTCCGGGGGGTACACTAGTTAGTTCCTGTCCAGAAAACGCTTGAGTCATTGCGAGGAGCGTGCCGAAGCTGCGAGCGCCGAAGCTGCGAGCGAAGCGTGGCAGGACGCGGCAATCCAGCGCCGAATTAAAACAATTTGTTTCACTGGATTGCTTCGCTACGCTCGCAATGACGGGTATTCTGGACAGGAACCAGTTAAAGCGACCCGGAAAAACTCGCGGCAGCTTTGAGATCACGCGTTAATCAGATTGTATGATATGGCAACCATAGCTGAATAACCCCCATGAACGATGGTTACCGAAACGGATCACCTTCACCCTGATCTTTATCGCTTCCTGTTCGGGTTCGGCCGGTATTGCCATTTCGACTTTCTCGTTCATGTTCAACCTGCGTCTCGTAATGAGGTAAACACCCGTGTGGTTGATATTCTCCAGGTGCGCATATTGATAGCCGCTCCTCTCGCCGCCGTACAGATGTACGCGAAGCCTTAGGTCATGTCGAAGGGTTCGCCGTCGTTCGTACATAACCTTGCTCACGGCATCGGTCAGACCCAATTCGGCGTTGATTTGAAGGAACGGGCTTCCCCGTCATGACGAATTTGCACAAGCATAAATCGCCGTGTTCTTTTCATGAACATCTGAACAGGTGAAGTAGCGGACGTGGTTCCCGGGTTCGTTCCCGTACATCGAATCTGTGCTCGATGGCGCGACGCCCGGGGCCCGGAAAACGACGATCTTCTCCTCCGCGTGCGAAGTATTCTACGTCCTTGATTGCCTGTCGGCGGTCTTGTTCAGATCTTTTGATGAAACTCCTCATGTCTTTATGCCTCGGTATGTCAACATAAGTGCGCGAAATAGACTCCAGCAAAGAGCTGAGAACAGCGTGAACCGTAAAGGTGAATGAACGGCAAAAAACGAGAACCGCACTGTGAATTCTGCTGGATATCGCCTCGCCCCGCCCGTTTGTTCGGGCCCCTGATCTACACCCGATCAATTATTCAGCAATCTCCGTGCCGGATAATTAAAATGCAGTCTTATCAGTGTGTTAGCAACTTACCGCTGAAAAGAACCACTAAAAGTGTAAAAGGTCTTGACACTTTTCAGCCCGTTCTGATCCTAAAAACCGCCCCTATCAGGCCGAAAGCACATATATATTCAATAAAAAACAATGGGATAGTAGCAATTCGGCGGAAAAACGGGAGTGTAAAGATAATCGATAAACGACATCACGCAATAAAAACCCCGCACCGAGGCGGGGCGGATGTCTTGCCGGCCCGTGGGTGTGAAATCATTATCTATTCAGCGAACGGCTATTCGCGAACGGATACCCTCTGTTGAATTACCGGTGTGGCTCTTTCAACGCCGTCAAACAATAGTTTGAATTTTCAGTATTGGCAGAGACCCGGATCCGTCGTTTTATTGTGGAAGATAGATTGATCGGACGCCGGAATCGTAAAAACAATTTATTTTCTGATTATTCGGCAGACCCTGTCTGAAAAATTATTTCCCTATCCAGTATACTGTCCTCGGTTTATTCAACTGTTATTGTGAATGACGCCATGAGTGACAAGAAATCAGAAATACTTGGCTATGCCACTTTACTGCAGGAGGTCAAGGGCACCGATTCCAAGACCGGCCTGCTTACGCGCGCGAATCTCTACAAACAACTGATTCGAGACTTGGCGCGTTGCGACCGCTACGGTAATAAACTATCGATCGCCAGTATGCGAGTCGTTGGAGACAAAGAAGAGCTATCTCAAAAGGACACCGCCGACCTGATGGATGAGTTAGGCAATGAGTTGGCG
>CAMYOI010000119.1 GCA_947259955.1 uncultured Gammaproteobacteria bacterium | reverse complement strand
CGGGTCGGGACTCGGCATCTTGCGCGAGGACGATGCAAGCTCCGTCTCGACATCATTTTCCGTGTTGCCGCAACACGTCCGCAGCCACGCCAGGGCGAAGAATCTGCTCACCCTGACCAAGGGCAACTCAGTGTCCACCGTGCACCGGTCAACGCACATCGACTACGTCGGCATCAAGAAATTCGACAGAAGCAGGGAGGTTACCGGAGAACACCGTTTTCTCGGATTGTATACCTCCAAGGTTTATCTGGACGATCCTTACGAAATCCCGGTGGTTCGGGACAAGCTACATGAGGTCACCCGAAGATCGGGCCTGCAGGTCGGGAGCCATTCGGAGAAGGCACTTCAGGCCACACTGAGGAACTTCCACCGAAGCGAACTATTCCAGATCTCTCCGGACCTGTTGTACGAAATATCCCTGGGCGTACTGCACTCACAGGACCGGCAGCAAACCCGGCTTTTCGTGCGCCCGGATACCTTTGGCAGGTATGTATCCTGCCTGGTTTTCGTACCGAGGGACCGCTACACCACGGAACTGCGCATGCGTGTGCAGGACATCCTGATGAAGGAGTTCAACGGTACCAGTTCGGATTTCACCATTCAGCTCGGCGCCTCTATCCTGGCAAGAATCAATTTCTGGATCCGCACCGATCCGGCTCACACGACGGATGTGGATGTAGCGGCGGTCGAACGCAAGCTGGTCGAAGCCAGCCGCACCTGGCACGAGAAGCTGTTCAATGCCCTGGATGCCGAGCTTCAGTCCACGGAACGAGCCAAGTCCCTACTGAAGACCTACGCGGACGCCTTCCCGGCATCGTACATCGAGTACTACAAGACGCCCAGGGCCGCGGCGAAGGACGTCCTTTTGATGGAGCCGATCGACAGCGAGAAGGACGTGAACATGGCGCTGTACCGCCTTCCAGAAGACGACAAAGCCCTCATTCGCATCAAGCTGTTCCACCTGGCGGAGCCGATCCCCCTGTCGAACATCCTGCCCATCCTGGAGAACTTCGATCTTCGAATCACCACCGAGCGCCCGTTCCCGATCTGGCGCAAGGACAAGGAAGTCGTATGGATCGACGCATTCAAAACAACGCACGTCGAACGCAAACACTTCGATATACCCAGTATGGACGAGCGATTTCAGGCGGCGCTGCTGCACATCTGGCGGGGTCATGCCGAAAACGACGGTTTCAACCGGCTCCTACTGGGCGCCGGGCTGGATTGGCGACAGGTAAGCACGCTCCGCGCCTGCTGCCGCTATCTCATACAGCTGGACGTCCCGTTCAGCCCGCGGTACATGGAAGACGCGCTGGTCAACAACCCCAGTATCAGCAACCTTCTGGTCGAGTATTTCGAAACCAAGTTCAGGCCCGGTCTAGAAGGGCGCGAAGCGCTGCTCCAGACCAAACTCGAAGACATCGTGAGCAAGATAAACGAGGTGTCCAGCCTGGACGAGGACCGCATCCTGCGATTGTTCCTGTCCGTGATGCGTGCCGCTATCCGGACGAACTACTTTCAACAACGCGATGGGCACATCAGGCCGGCACTTGCGATCAAGCTCCGACCGGAACAGATCGAGGCGGCGCCGCAGCCCCGGCCCATGTTCGAGATCTTCGTTTATTCACCACGCGTGGAGGGTGTCCACCTGCGCGGCGGCAAGGTGGCTCGCGGCGGCCTGCGCTGGTCGGACCGCCGGGAGGACTTCCGCACTGAAATCCTTGGCCTGATGAAGGCCCAGATGGTCAAGAACGCGGTCATCGTGCCGGTCGGGGCCAAAGGAGGATTTGTCCTCAAACAGCCGCCCTCCGACAGCGCCGGTCTGAAACAGGAGGTGCTCGAATGCTACACACTGTTCATCCAGTCGCTGCTGGACCTCGCCGACAACCTGATCGATGGCGAGGCGGTTTCACCCGCCGACACCGTGTGCTATGACGAGAAAGATCCCTATTTCGTCGTTGCCGCGGATAAGGGTACGGCGACGTTCTCGGATGTCGCCAATGAAATCGCCATATCGAACAATTTCTGGCTCGGCGACGCATTTGCCTCCGGCGGTTCCGCCGGATACGACCACAAGAAAATGGGCATCACCGCCCGCGGTGCCTGGGAGTCGGTCAAACGCCATTTCAGGCACCTCGGAGTAGACTGCCAGTCCTCGCCTTTCACCGCGGTCGGGATCGGCGATATGGGCGGAGACGTGTTCGGCAACGGCATGCTGCTGTCTCCGTTTACCCGGTTGCTTGCGGCGTTCAATCATGTCCATATTTTTCTCGACCCCAATCCCGATCACGCCATCAGTTTCGCGGAACGCAAGCGTTTGTTCGAGGCATCGGATACCGCCTGGACGGCATATGACCCGCAGCTCATATCCAAAGGCGGCGGGGTATTCCTGCGCTCGGCCAAATCCATCCCGATTTCACCGGAGATCAAACAGGCGCTGGATATTGAGGCAGACAGCCTGACACCCAGCGAATTGATCAAGTGCATATTGAAGGCCCCCGTCGACCTGCTCTGGAACGGGGGTATCGGGACCTTCATCAAATCGAACGGCGAAAGCCACGCCAATGCCGGTGACCGGGTAAACGACCCGATCAGGGTCAATGGCGAGGAGCTGCGGTGTAAAGTCGTCGGTGAGGGCGGCAATCTGGGCGTGACTCAGCTGGGCCGTATCGAGTTCGCGAAGAAGGGCGGCTATATCTACTCCGACGCCATCGACAATTCGGGGGGCGTGGACAGCTCCGACCACGAAGTAAACATCAAGACCCTGCTCAACGACGTCGTCAACCATGGCGAGCTTTCGAAGGAGGACAGAAATCAACTCCTGGAGAAGATGACGGACGAAGTCGCCGAGCTGGTCCTGGAAAATAACTACAGACAGACCCTGGCCATCAACTTAACCCACGCCCGGGCGCCGGCGAATTTAGAGGCCCATGTGCGCTTTATCCGTGCCCTGGAGCGACAGGGCAAGCTGAATCGGGCCCTGGAGTACCTGCCCGATGAGGAAGAGATCGCGGACAGGCACGTCAAGGGACTGGGGCTGACCCGGCCGGAAATCGCCGTACTGCACTCCTACGCCAAAATGCGGCTCTACGAGGAGCTGCTGCAATCACAGGTGTGCGAGGACGCTTACCTGGGAGCACAGCTCAAATACTATTTCCCGACTCCGCTGCGGGAGCCCTATGAATCACACATGAGCCGGCACCCGCTGCGGCGGGAAATCATCGCCACCTATTTCACCAACAACGTGATCAACGCCACGGGCATCACGATGTTGCAGCGATTTAAGGAGCAGTTCGATTTCAACTCACCCGACATCATAATGGCTCATATAGCAGCCAAGGAAATCTTCGATACCGTTTCCTATCGCCGGAAGATCGAATCCCTCGACAACCACATTCCGGCAGACCTGCAGTTACGCATGACCATCGAAGCCGGACGGCTGATCGAGCGCGGTACGCTTTGGCTGCTGCAGAACCAACCCCGTCCGATCGATATCCAGTTCCTGGTGGATCGCTACCGCTCTGGCGTTCAATCGATCATGGAGAATGTGTTTTCGATCATCACGCCGCAGCACCGCGCCACCATCGAAGAAATGGCCAGGCAGTTCGTGGAAGCCGGCGTGGAGGCCGGGCTGGCGACTCGTTGCGGCATGATGCGCGCGCTTTATTCCGGCCTCGACATTGTCGAAGTCGCAACCAACGCGAACATCGACGTGCAGGACGCCGGCCGTATCTACTTCGAAATCGGTCGGGAACTCGAGCTGTTCTGGTTGAGAGAACAGGTCTCGTCGCTGGAAGGCGATTACTGGCAGCGGCTGGCGGCGGACGGCATTTACTCCGATCTGTTCCGCTATCAGAGACTCATCACAGCCGAAGTCATCGCCAATGCCGATGTCGATCAAGAGGAAGTCTTGTCCAAATGGCAACAGGACCACGATGCCGCAATATCACGGGTGAATAAAATCATTTCCGAGATCAAGGATACAGCGCAGTTGAACCTGGCTATGCTGTCCGTGGCGCTGCGGGAGATCGAAAACGTAACGGGCTAACCCCACAACGCCCGATCGGGCATGACGACCGAACCGCTGTCGTATTTAAGACCGGGTTAGCGGTCCCGTGCCAACAGCAAAGGCCCATCCTGGGCACACAACCCGGCAACCGCACCTGGCCAATGCATGCGCTGGGTCTCCAGTCGCAAATCCCGAATGCGGTTGTCGCGGCAAGATCATCCGGCGCATCGCCCAGAAACAGGAGATAAGGTTGCTTTATTTCCATCTCTTGACCTTTAGTGATTTATTATAGGGTATATATGCCCCTGATCCTGCGTCAAATTAACCCCATTCTTCTCACACCCAGGACAACATAGGTCGACGAGACATGAACAGTGACGAACTCCGCGGACTCCTCGTGCCCGCACTAACGCCGTTTCTCCCGGGCCTGCGGCCCGCCACGGATGCAATGGTCAAACACTGCCGCTGGTTGTTGCAGCAGGGCGCAAACGGACTGGCGGTTTTCGGTACGACGAGTGAAGCCAACTCCCTAGGCTGCGACGAGCGGATCGAACTGCTCGAAGCATTGATCGAAAGCGGCATTCCGGCGGATCGAATCATGCCGGGGACCGGTACCTGCGCATTGACCGATAGCGTGCGGTTGACCCGACACGCGACGGAGCGAGGTTGTGCCGGAGCATTATTGCTGCCCCCATTCTATTACAAGGGGGTAAGTGACGACGGATTGTTCTCTTTCTATTCCGAGGTCATCGAACGGACGGGAGATGCCCGTCTTAGAGTCTATCTCTACCACATCCCCGCCATGTCCGGTGTCGCGTTGACGGTGAACCTCGTCGATCGCCTGGTCAAGACCTACCCGACCACGGTGGTCGGCCTGAAGGACAGCGGCGGCGACTTTCAGAATACCACGACGCTATTTAAGGAATTCCCAGGCCTCTCGATCTTCCCTGGCTCCGAATCTTTCCTACTGGAAGGTCTTCGACATGGCGGCGCCGGCTGCATTACCGCGACAGGAAACGTGAATCCGGCCGGGATCCGGTCGGTGATCGAACACTGGCAGGAACCTTGCGCGGACGAAATGCAGGTGCGGATTACCCGGATCCGTGAGGTGATCCAGACATATCCAATGATACCGGCGCTAAAAACCATCGTTGCCGATCACCGCCGTGAGCCCGACTGGTTGCGCGTTCGACCGCCGCTCATGGAGCTCGACGAGTCAGTTCGAAACAAACTGCTGAGGGAACTCGGAGAACTTGGCTTCAGTATGGCCGGCAGTGGAGCCGCAGCCGCGGCCTAGCCCGCATTTCTCACCAGGATCCCGGCGCTTGCTGGTGCAGGCCCCGATGAACGCCTGGGTTCTGTCGTGGGAGGCGCGCCCTCGCGCCGATTCGATACCGGGGTCAGCGGCCCGAAAGGATCGCCGCCAGCGCCGCCATGAACACGTCGTTCTCTCGCCGCGTTCCGACCGTTACCCTCAGGCAATGATCCAGTCCGGAGCCGTGGTCGCCAAACCCCTTCACGAGTATGCCGTGCTCGACGAGCCGGTCGTACAGGGCCGGCGCATCAAGGCGGTTGCTTCGAAACAGTATGAAATTGGTCTTGCTTGGATACGGCGCGACCCCCTCCAGCGCATCCAGGTACGCGTAAACGCGGTCCCGCTCCGCCACGATTCGCGACGCTTGGTGTTCGAATACGTCGAGCCGACCCAGAGCGAATTCCGCCGTGCGCTGCGTCAGCGCGCTGATGTTGTAGGGCATGCGGACTTTTTCGAATTCGTTGAGCAGCTCCGCCGGCCCGATCATGTAACCCAGGCGAAGTCCCGCCAGGCCCAGCTTGGACAGTGTACGCATCACGATTAGATTGTCATAGCTGGCGAGTTCATCGACGAAGCTGGTCCCCGCGAATGCATGATAGGCCTCGTCAACAACCACCAGCCCCTTAGTTTCACTTATAATCCGGCCGATAGCGCCGCGGTCGAACAGATTACCGGTGGGATTGTTGGGATAGGCAAGAAACACCACGGATGGACGATGATCCCTTATCGCCCGCAACATTGCATCCTCGTCTATTGCGAAATCCGGTGACAGCGGGACACCGACAAATTTTGCACCTACGAAGCGTGCGGTCATTTCGTACATGACGAACGACGGCGCAGGAGCGACGATAACCCCGTCCCGGCCCACTGCACTGAGCTGAATGATCTGAATCAGTTCGTCCGAACCGTTGCCGAGCAGTATCTCATTATCACCGGCCGCTTGCAGGCTGCCTCGAAGGCAAGTTTTCAGACTCGTTGCCGATGGATCCGGGTAGCGGTTAAGCGGCACACCCCGCAGATAATCGAGCCAATCTTCTTCCATCCCATCGGGCCATGGATAAGGATTCTCCATGGCATCGAGCTTGATCAGGCCGGTGCTGTCCCGAACATGATAAGCCGACATTGCCCGGATCTCCGGCCGCACGCTGTTGGCGGCGAAAGTCACGGTATTCGGTATTCCGCTGACCTCGCATGCGCGGTCAGCGATTCGGCCCGCGCCAGGGAGGCGGCCGTGACGGCGAGTTCTCCCGCCTTCGAGGCAGAGCAACGTATTACGCTGCTGCGCTTCTGAAAATCATAAACACCCAAAGGAGAACTGAAACGCGCCGTCCCGGACGTGGGCAGCACGTGGTTCGGCCCGACACAGTAGTCACCGAGCGCCTCGGCACTATAGCGACCCACAAAAATTGCGCCGGCGTGCCTTATCGAACGCAGGATCCCATCCGGTTCCGCGATCAACAGTTCCAGATGCTCGGGTGCAATCCGGTTTATCACACTGGACGCCTCATCCTGATCCCGTACCCGGATCAGGGCACCCTGACCGATCAGCGCAGCACGCGCAATATCTTCACGTTCCAGGGTTGGAAGCAGCATCCGAAGAGCGGACCCGACACCGGCAAGGACCTGGTCGCTCGTGCTGACCAGAATCGATTGAGCGAATTCATCGTGCTCGGCCTGCGCCAGCAGGTCCATGGCAGCCCACTCCGGGTCTACGGATTCGTCGGCGAACACCAGCACCTCCGACGGTCCGGCTATCATGTCTATTCCCACCTGCCCAAACACCAGCCGCTTGGCCGCGGCGACATAGGCATTGCCGGGTCCGACGATCTTGTCGACCCTCGGGATGGTTCCGGTACCGTAGGCGAGTGCCGCGAT
Organism: uncultured Gammaproteobacteria bacterium; assembly: GCA_947259955.1. GTDB lineage: Bacteria > Pseudomonadota > Gammaproteobacteria > Arenicellales > JAANXG01 > JAHEKE01. Next base: position 5,898 of record CAMYOI010000119.1, on the reverse strand, counting down.
AGCCTGTGCGCCCCCGACGCGGAAAACCTGATCCACGCCCGCCAGCGACGCTGCAGCTAGCACCAGATCGTTGGTCTCATTGCCGGGCGTCGGAACCGTCATCACTATTTCCGGCACACCGGCAATCCTTGCTGGAATGGCGTTCATCAAAACCGATGACGGGTATGCGGCCGTGCCGCCGGGCACGTAGATGCCGACCCGATCGATCGGTGTGATCCTTTGGCCCAGCCGGGTCCCGTCCTGCTCCTGGTATTCCCAGGATTCCTGAAGCTGTCTGCGGTGATAGTCCTCGATGCGACTGGCCGCGATATCGAGGGCTCGACGCAGTTCCGGGTCTATACCGCATAGACATGCGTCGAGTCGAGGACGATCCAGTCGAAGGTCTGAAACGCTGTTCACATCAACCCCGTCGAATTTTCGGGTCAGGTCCAGGACGGCCTCATCACCGCGCTGCCGTACGTCGCTGATAATTCCTGCGGCAACCTCGTCAATACCGATTATTTCCTCCCCCTGCCGTGCCAACAGCCTGTCGAGGTCCCGATCGAATTCCGGGTGGGTACTGTAGAGGGTTCGGATCTCCAGTTCGCTCATGTGGAAAAACCGGCTAGCCCGCTTGTTTGACCTGTTCCTTCACAGCATCGAAATGATGACCGGGCACCCGGCGTATCTGTGCGCCCAGCTGAGACAGCTTCTCCTCTATGCACTCGTAACCCCGATCTATGTGGTAGATACGGTCGATGATAGTATCATCGCGAGCCACCAGGCCCGCCAGCGCGAGGCATGCGGATGCGCGTAGATCGGTAGCCATGACCGGAGCACCCTGCAGTTGGTCAACACCCTGCACCACTGCGGTATTTCCCTGCATGACGATGTCGGCACCCATCCGCTGCAATTCCTGAACATGCATGAATCGGTTTTCGAAGACGGTCTCGGTTACGGTCCCCGTGCCGTGGGCAATCGAATTCAGGGTGACGAACTGTGCTTGCATATCGGTAGGGAAGGCGGGATAGGGCGAGGTCCTCACGCTTACCGCTTCCGGCCGCCGGCTGTTCATGTCCAGACTGATCCAGTCCGCACCGGTCTCGATGCGCGCACCCGTTTCACGTAGTTTTTCCAGTACGGAATCAACCAGCCGGGGTGCCGCGTTACGCAACTTGATGCTACCCCCGGTGATCGCCCCGGCAACCAGATAGGTGCCGGTCTCGATGCGGTCCGGAATGATCCTGTGCTCCGCCCGGTGCAATTTGCCAACGCCTTCGATCACGATCTCATCGCTGCCGGCACCGGACACGCGCGCACCCATGGCATTGAGGCATTCCGCAAGGTCAACCACTTCCGGTTCCCGGGCGGCATTCTCGATCACGGTGGTTCCGTCCGCCAGGGTTGCCGCCATCATCAAATTTTCGGTGCCGGTGACTGAGATAATGTCCATGAAAATCCGGGCACCTTGCAGTCTACCGGCCGTGGCCTTGATATACCCTTGTTCAACGGTGATGTCGGCACCCATCGCCTGCAGCCCTTTTACGTGCAAATTTACCGGGCGCGAACCGATGGCGCAGCCGCCCGGCAGGGACACTTCCGCCTCTCCGAAGCGGGCCAGCAACGGGCCAAGCACAAGTATCGACGCCCGCATCGTCTTCACCAGATCGTATGGCGCCCGTACCTGATCGATGCGACCCGCGTCCGCTTCGATGACCATCTTTTCATCGACCTCAACCGACACGCCGAGATGTCCCAGCAGCCCGAGCGTAGTCGTGATGTCTTGCAGGTGTGGGATATTGCTCACCCGGAGAGGCTCGGGAGTGAGCAACGAGGCGATCAGCACCGGCAACGCGGCGTTCTTGGCTCCGGATATCCGGATCTCACCGGACAGCGGCTTGCCGCCGGTAACAATCAGTTTGTCCACGATGACTTCACATTGAAGTGGTAAAGATGCGTATATCCGGAACTACGCGCCCAGCTTTTTCTGCAATTCTCCTTTCTCGTACATGTCCAGGATGATGTCGCTACCGCCGATGAACTCACCCTTGACATAAAGCTGCGGTATCGTCGGCCAGTTCGAAAACTCCTTGATGCCCTGCCGCACGTCCTCATCCGCCAGCACGTCGAACGAGGAAAATTTCACATTACAGGACCTCAGCACCTGCACTGCCCGGCCGGAAAAGCCGCATTGCGGAAAATCCGGGCTGCCTTTCATGAACAAGACATGAACAAGACCACGTCGTCGGACTCGACGGTCTGCCTGATCCGTTGCTGTACGTCGTTCATACACTTTCTCCTTGTCTGCTAACCTGTTGGTGTGCCCTCATCCTCGCTCACTGTCCCACTCTGCGGGAGTCAGCGTTCGCATGGACAGGGCGTGTATTTCAGAATTCATTTTATCGCCGAGCACGCCGTACACCAACTGGTGCTGTTGTACCGAGTTCTTGCCCTCGAATGCGGGGCTGGCGATAACCGCGTTGAAATGGTGGCCGTCGCCCTCGATTTCAACCCTGGCCTCCTCGAGCCCCTGCTCTATCCATTTCTTGATGTCTTCTGGCATAACCATGATTTAAACCCCTGAATTGAATGTCCGGCCCTGATATTCAACCAGCGCTCCGAATGATGACTCAGGACAGGCTCGGCTGCAGTGGTTAAATGCCGACTAGTTTTCAGGCAATCATACAGGTCTACTTCAGCTAATAGTCAGAATTTCTATGAATTTCCGTCAAACGGGCGTGCAAATGAGGGCGGTCACGCAGGAACCGGGCTCTCGACGGTTTCAGGTCCTGAGTTTATAGCCGCTTCTGAGGAGCGACAGTGTGACCAGCGTCAACACGATCAGGGCCGCCAGACACACGCCGAGGCTGATCCGGATCGGAACGTCGGACTCGCCGAAAAAGCCGAAGCGAAATCCGTCGATCAGGTAGAAGAACGGATTTATTCTCGAGAGCGTTTGCCAGAATTCGGGCAGTGAATGAATGGAGTAGAACACACCGCTCAAAAAAGACAGCGGCATGATCACGAAATTCTGGAAAGCAGCCAGCTGATCGTATTTATCCGCCCAGAGCGCGGCAACGATACCGAGCGCACCCAGAATCGCACTGCCTATCAACGCAAACAAGAAAATAATGGGTACGCTGTACACCGAGAGGTCGACGAACAGAAGCGCAGCCAGCAGGACACCGCTGCCCACCATCAGCGCGCGCACTATGGATGCGGCGACGTACGCGATAAAGAACTCGATGTACGTGATCGGTGTGATCTGAACGAACACGAGATTGCCGGTGATCTTGGACTGAACCAGGCTCGATGAGCTGTTTGCAAACCCATTCTGGATCACCGACATCATGATCAATCCCGGAACCAAAAACGCGGTGTAGGTTACACCCTCGTACACGTCCACCCGTCCCTCCAGGACATGAGAGAACACGAGCAGATACAGCAGCGAGGTGACGATGGGGGCGAGGACGGTCTGGAACGAAACCTTGCCGAAGCGCACCAGTTCTTTCCAGAAAAGCCAGAGACATCCTGTCATTGCCGTGCATTCCTTGTAAGCTGTACGAAAACGTCCTCCAGATCGTCTTCCTCCACGCGGATGTCGATGACGTGAACGCCGGCATCACGGATGGTGTCCAGAACCTCCATAACCGAATCCTCACTCAGACTGAAGCTGAGTTCGATATAGTCCTCGGTAATGCGCTTAATTTTATCAGCGAGGGCCGGGGGTAGATTGCGTGCGCGTTCGCTGGTATGGATGTGGAGTGTCTTGGATATCCCGCGCGCCAGCAGATCTGCTTTGGTGTCCAGCGCCACCAGTCCGCCGTGGTCGATGATCGCGATGCGATCACAAAGCTCCTCGGCTTCTTCCAGGTAGTGCGTAGTCAGGACTATGGTGTGCCCATCGCCGTGCAACCTATTTACCAGGGACCAGAGCTGTCGACGCAGCTCTACATCCACACCCGCGGTTGGCTCGTCAAGTATGACCACCGGCGGTTTGTGCACGAGCGCCTGGCCGATGAGTACGCGTCGTTTCATTCCACCGGACAGCGCCCGCATGTTCACGTCGACCTTGTCCGTCAAATCCAGCGCGTCCAGGAGTTCGTCTATCCACGGTTCGACCTCGCGGCCTAGTCCGAAATAGCCTGCCTGGAACCGCAGCGTTTCCCGCACCTGGAAAAATGGATCATAGACCAGTTCCTGCGGGACCACGCCCAATCGCTTCCTGGCATCACGGTACTCTGATCCAACGTCATAACCCATAACCGCCAGTTTTCCCGAATCGGGCCTCACCAGGCCGGCCAGAGCATTGATCAGGGTAGACTTACCCGCGCCGTTCGGCCCCAGCAGCCCGAAGAACTCGCCCTGTTGAATGGTGAAGTCTAACCCCCTCAAAGCACGCACGGGACCGAAACTCTTGTGCACGTTTTCTATGGTTACCGCGGGGCACTTCGACATCGCCTGATTTCACGCAATCACTCGCTTTTGGCGGTGAGCACTTCCGTCAACCCGCTCACTTCGATCAATGATTTGAGTGAGTCGGGGATCTGTTCCAGTACCAGAATCTTGTCTTGTTTTCGGGCAGCACAAACCCATTCCACCAGCATAGCCAGACCGGCACTGTCAATGCGCTCCACATTTTGGAGATTCATTCTCGTCACGCTCGCGAACTGCAACTGTTGTTCGAAAGCGTCGGGCACCGTCCTGTATGTCAGATCACCACTCACGCTGTAGCCGGTGGTCGCGTCTCCTTCGATTCGCACGGCGACTACTCGTTCAGCACTCTGTCGGTCGTTTCCCTGACCGGCAGCTCCGGAGGCAGGGCGGCGCTGAGGACAACAGAAAATCTTTCGACATAGGCGGCGTTACTCGCTTCCTTCCGCCTTGCCAAACAGCAATTGCCCGATCAACTGCTCGAGCACCACCGCTGACTGAGTAATTTCGATGCGGTCTCCTTCCTTTAGATATTCCTCTTCCGCGCCGGGATCAAGTCCCACGTACTGGGCTCCCAGCAGACCCTGGGTGAGGATGGAGGCGCTGGTATCCAGGGGTAGATTGTCGTATTTGTTGTCCACCATTAATTCCACGATCGCGATGTAGTCGTCGCGATCGATGCGAATATCCGACACACGCCCGATGCGAACCCCGGCAAGTGTCACCGGCGCCTTGACCGACAGGCCGCCTATATTGCCGAACGGGGCCGTTACCCTGTAACCGTCCCGTACCTCTCCCGAGCTCAGATTGCCGACCTTGAAAGCAAGCACTCCCAGCGCGGCAAATCCGACGACCACGAACATTCCAACCCACAACTCAACTGCGCTTTTATTCATGATTTATTCAAACATCAGTGAAGTTAACACAAAGTCCAGAGCCAATACGGCTAGCGAAGCATTTACGACTGTTCGGGTGGTGGCCCGGCTGACACCCTCGGACGTGGGCGTGGCGTCATATCCCTCGAAAACGGCGATCCACGTGACCACGAATCCAAATACTATGCTCTTTACGAATCCGTTAAGTACATCTTCGTAAAAGTCGACACCGTTTTGCATCGCCGACCAGTATTGACCCGCATCCACGCCCAGAAGAACCACACCTACCAGGTGCCCGCCCCATACGCCGACGGCTGTGAACAGCGCCGCAAGCAGCGGCATCGACAGGATGCCGGCGAGAAAGCGCGGTGCCACCACACGTGATATCGGATCTACCGCCATCATCTCCATCGCCGCCAGCTGCTCGGTCGCCTTCATCAGGCCAATCTCGGCCGTAAGCGCGGACCCCGCCCGGCCGGCGAACAGGAGTGCGGTCAAAACCGGCCCGAGTTCCCTGGTCAGGGACAACGCAACTACCAGGCCAAGGGAAGACTCGGCACCAAAGTCTACAAGCGTATTGTAACCCTGCAGACCAAGCACCATGCCAACG
>CAMYOI010000118.1 GCA_947259955.1 uncultured Gammaproteobacteria bacterium | reverse complement strand
CTACAGTAGGAGCGGCGCCCTCGCCGCGATCAATCAGCTTCATTAGGTGGTCTTACGGAATTCCAACGAAGATGATACCTGTGCTCAGTCTTAGGCGGTGGCCGGTTATTGTGGTCATGACCCTGGCTCTCGTATTCCCCGGGATGGCAGCCGGTGAATCCAGACCGAATACCAGGGAGTCCATCGGACAATTCCAGTACAAGACCGCGCTTAGCGCAAGCCAGAACGCCATCGGCAAAGAGGTCTCGGATCACCGACTGACGAATGCATCCGGCGAAGCGTTGTCATTCGTTGATCTCAAAGGACAACCTTTGGTATTGAGCCTGATTTACACTAGTTGTTACGCCATCTGTCCGATTACCATAAGACACCTTTCGAAGGTTATAGAAAAAGCGAGGGATGCGCTGGGTACGAGCAGTTTTTCGGTTGCCGTGCTCGGCTTCGATGCCAGGTTCGACAGTCCACAGGCGATGAAGCAATTCGCGCAAAAACAGGGGGTCGACGACGCCGGTTGGCATTTGCTCAGTGCCGACGAAATAACCATCGATAAACTTGCGGACGAACTTGGCTTCGAGTTTTTTACTTCCCCCAACGGTTTCGATCATATCATCCAGGCGACCATCATAGATGCTGATGGGAAAATTTACAGGCAGGTCTACGGAGAGACATTCGAGACCCCGCAGCTGATCGAACCCCTGATGGACCTGGTTCTCGGCCGGCCCAAGCCAAACCAGTCCTTCGTGGACGAACTGATCGACAAGGTCAGATTATTCTGTACGGCGTACGATCCGGCCAGCGATTCATACAGTTTCGATTATTCCCTGTTCATTGGCATGTTGATCGGCGGCATAATCATTATGCTGGCAGCAGGCTTCATAATTCGTGAATACCGGCACGGCAAACGCCGCCCCACGATTTAATTTCCCCCAACTTCACGTACAGCCTCGTTTCCACGTTTTCAAAACTACACTCCATCAGGAATCCGTACTTGACCAAGATCAACCCGATCAAGCTGGGCTACCGTTTGCTCGAAGGGTGGTTCAACTTCTCGTTCGGTCCCTCGTGGAACCCGCTCTACAATCTTGGCACATTGACCTTTTTCTTTTTCTGGGTGGTGTTGGTCAGCGGGCTGTATCTGTTCATCTTCTTCGACACCAGTATCGCTGGCGCATACAAATCGGTCGAGTACATCAGCCACGAACAATGGTACATGGCCGGCGTCATGCGCAGCATGCACAGATATGCTTCTGATGCCGCCGTCATCACCATTATTTTGCACATGTTCCGAGAATTTTCGCTGGATCGCTACAGGGGATTCCGCTGGTTTTCCTGGATCACCGGGGTGCCAACGCTGTGGTTCGTGATCACCCTTGGCATCACCGGTTATTGGCTGGTGTGGGATGAACTGGCGCTCTACTTGGCGGTACTGTCGTCGGAACTGGCCGACGCCCTACCCTTTGTGTCGGGTTCCATGGCACGCAACTTCCTCGAGGGGCAGCTAACCGACAGGTTCTTTACACTAATGGGTTTTCTCCATCTGCTGGGACAGCCGATTCTCCTGGTGTTCGCAGTATGGATTCACGTCAAACGGCTGTCCTACGTGGAAATCAACGCACCGCGAGGACTCGCCATAGGAAGTTTTATCGCGCTGCTGGCGCTGTCCCTGATCGCCCCGGTGGAGAGCCATGGCCCGGCCAACCTTTCGCAGGTACCCAGGGTGCTGCACCTGGATTGGTTTTACCTCAACGTGTACCCGCTGCTGGATTATTACACCGCCCGCCAAACCTGGATGATCACCCTGGGGACCACGTTCCTACTGATGCTCCTGCCGTGGCTGCCGCCAAAGAAAACCGGAAAACCAGCCGTGGTTCACCTTGACCACTGCAACGGCTGCGGACAGTGTGCGGACGACTGTCCGTTCGATGCGATCGACGTTCGTGCCAGGACGGATGGAGCGCGCTGGGCGCACGAGGTCGTGGTCCAGCCTAATCAGTGCGCCGCCTGCGGCATCTGCCTAGGCTCCTGTCCTTCTTCCAATCCGTTCCGGCAGAAGCACGAGCCGCTGGTCACCGGAATAGACATGCCGGAGTTATCCGCGAATCAACTCAGAGACGAGACCGACCGTGTGCTTTCCAATCTCAAAGCGGACACCAAGATTCTGGTGTTCGGCTGTGAAAACACGTTCGATGTATCGGCGCTGGAGTCTGACAATTCCGCGGTGGTGAAGGTGTATTGTATCGGCATGCTGCCTTCCACTCTGATGGAATACGCGCTGAAAAAAGGAGCCGACGGCATCTTCATAACCGGCTGCCGCACCGGCGATTGTTACTTTCGCTATGGCAATGTCTGGCTGGACAAAAGGTTCGAAGGCGGCCGTAAACCGAGACTGCGCGCACGCGCCGACCGGAGGCGTATCATGGTCTCCCGAGGCGCGGAAATCGACGGCGCCAGAATAAGAAAATCGTTAGCCGAATTCCACAGCGCGATTGCCGGGCTGAACGCATCGATACACGAACCGTCCCGTTTGGACACTGACCGAGATACCCAGGATGCCGGAATCTAACCCGCACATTGCATCAAGACGGATCAACGTCGGTTACCTCCTGCTGCAGGCGGTCAACTACGCGGTGTTCATGGCCATCGTCTGGTACTTTTCATTCAGCCCACCCTATCGGCAGCTCGCCGAGAACAGCGCGGTTGTCACATTGGCTTTCGGGCACGCCTCGAAGCGGGTTTCCGAATGCAGCGTGCTGACCCAGGAAGAGCTCGAGAAACTGGCTCCGAATATGCGCAAGTCCATGGACTGCCCGCGCCAGCGCTCGCCGGTAACCATCGAACTGCGCCTCAATGGCGAGCTCGCCGCCAGGGAAGTCCTCCGGCCCCCCGGCCTCTACCAGGACCAGAGCATCGATGTGTACCGGAACATCAAGGTGCCTAAGGGACAAAACCATCTTTCGGTCTGGATGAACGACGATTCAAACGTGGACGGCCCCACTTTCGAGTTCGAAAAGACCGTGAATTTGTTGCCTGCACAACGCCTCGTGTTATCTTTCGATCCGGATAAAAACGGGTTTTCTGTCAATTGATAAGGGCGTTTCCTCCGGCCCAACACAGCCGGTACGATTATCTGAACGCCTACGTGCTCGACATGCCGGAGGCCAGTGTCCGCCGGTTGAGCACCGGTTGGCTGCTGCTTGCCCTGGGCTCACTGGTAGTCGGCGGTCTTCTGACCGTGGTCATAGTGCTGTCGCGCACACCATTCCTTCAGGACATCTTTCCGTGGACGGATATCTTCCACACCGCCCTCGTCGTGCACGTGGACATGACCGTACTGGTTTGGTTCTTGGCCATGGCCGGTGTGTTCTGGAACCTCAACAGCAAGGTCCTGGGTCACCGATTCGGTTGGCTGGCCCTGTTATTGTGCATCGTTGGGACAACGATCCTGGCTCTCTCGCCATTTATTGGTGCCGGTGGGCCGATGATGACCAACTATATACCGATATTGTCAGACCCGTTTTTCTTTACGGGATTGATTGTTTTCGGTCTGGGCTTTTTGATCCTGGTGATCCGCGGACTGCTGTGTTCGAGACCCATCGGGGCGCTGGTGAGCGGACAGGGCGCGCTCCGGTTCGGGTTGTATTCAGCACTTATATCGGCTTTTGTTTCCATCGGCGCGCTGTTAGCTTCTTACATTCGCCTGACGGATGCGATCGAGGGCGAACGCTACTTCGAACTCCTTTTCTGGGGAAGCGGCCACACGTTGCAGTTCGTCCATGTCCAGCTCATGCTTGTGTCCTGGCTGTGGCTGGCTACCGTGTCCGGAATCACCTCCAGATTGACGCCGCGGGTCGTATTATTTCTGTTTATTATCGGACTCACGCCTGCGCTCCTGACTCCGATGGCTTATCGCTTCGATATCGAGTCGGGAGATCACATTCAAACCATGACCTGGTTGATGCAGTACGGGGGAGGCCTGGCCGCACTGCCTATCGGTCTCATCATCCTGTTCAATCTGGTCAATTCCTATCAAAACGAAACAGGCCTGAGTGCGGAAAGATCCTCGTTGCTGTCGTCGATGATACTGTTCGGCGTGGGCGGCGCGATCGGATTCATGATCCAGGGCAGCGATGTGACGGTCCCGGCCCATTATCATGGCTCCATTGTTGCCGTCACGCTGGCATATATGGGTGTGACTTACCACATCCTGCCTCTACTCGGATTCAGACGGCCCCGGGGCCGGATGGTGGTCCTGCAACCCTGGTTTTACGGATCGGGCCAATTGCTCCATGTCATTGGCCTGGCATGGTCAGGCGGTTACGGTGTTCAGAGAAAGACCGCGGGCGAGTCACAGGCACTGGACGGCATAGAGAAAATCGCCGGAATGGGATTAATGGGGCTCGGCGGCCTCATCGCCGTTATCGGCGGCATTCTCTTCCTGATCATCGTGTATCGGGCGATGACGACCACCCGCGCCAACTAGTCAATTTTTTCCTGGCTACGCGCACTTCAGGTATCCACGTCATCCCGGCATACGCCGGAATGACTGTAGCAGTCTAGTTATCTGCGCTTTCCTGCTGCGGCGTTTCCGCACCACGGTTGGACCCGTCTTTCTGATTCAAATATTGGATAGCGTTGAACGAAACCACCGAGAGTACGAAGATGATCACGAAAAACAACATGGAACGATTCTGCAATCGCTCACCGCGTTTTCTTTCTATCAGATTGACTATCCAGTCCGAGAACACGTAGAGCGCTATCGCCGCCAGCGTAAAGTAAACCATTTCCATACGTTGTGGCTCCGCGGGATTCGCTCTTTACGTGCCGGGGTACATGTGAAATGCCATGAAATAGATGACAACCCCCGTTACGGAGACATACAGCCATATCGGCAGGGTCCACCTCGCTATCCGTCGATGCCGGGAGGTCTTTCCCCTGATCGCGAATCCCGCCGTAATCAGGGCCATGGGGAACAGAAACGCTGCCAGTATCACATGGGTTGCCAGGACTGAAAAATAGATCGGTCGAACGACCCCGGCACCCGCGAAAGGTATGTTGCCGATCTTTGCATGGTAATAAAGATAGAACACCATGAAGATGGTGGACACCACGAGAGCGCTGACCATACAGGCCCTGTGTACCGAGCGGTTCCCTTTTCGAATGAAAAGGTATCCTGTGATCACCAACAATGCCGCCGTGGTGTTGAGCACTGCCAGGAACGGTGGGATAACCGGTATGAGATCCATGTAAGGTTGAAGGATTATGATTTCAGCTTTCGAATCTTACGAAACTGTGACGCTATGGTGTAATAGTCGTGCGGCGGTGAAAACGATGCTATGAGTTCCGCGTTCGGACCAACGAGATAGATCGAACTGGCGTGAGCCATCAGATAGTTCTCCGGATCGGTTTGCTGCTCCTTGAAAAACATGGCACCGAACTGGTCCGCGAAGGCGCGGGTCTTGGTTTCATCGGCCGTGATGCCGACGAATTCATCGTTGAAATAGGCCAGATACCGGGCAAGGATTTCAGGTTTATCACGCGTCGGATCGACGGTAACGAATACGACCTGGATCTCTTCCGCCACACCCGGCTCCTGCCCGAGCTGTTCGACCAGCGAGGTCAACAGTGTTAACGTCGTCGGGCAGATGTCCGGGCAGTAGGTGTATCCAAAAAAGAGGAACGTCCACTTCCCGTCCAACTCCGCCAGAGTATAGAGCCTGCCCTTATGATCCTTGAATGCAATCGGCTGTAACGCCCTTGGGGCCGGGCGCAGCACACCGGCAAGATCGTTCGGGATGTCCGGGATCAATCTGTTTACCAGCACGCTCGCCGCAATCACAATACACACAAGAATCCCGAACAGAGTAATGGTCCCTACTGGGAAATATTTCTTCATTGGCCGGTTTCCCCGCTTTTTTTCCCGTTCTTTTTCCATTCTCTGATGACCCAGGCAGCAAACAGCAGCAGTATCAGGGCGTTGATCAAGATCCCGATCTTAAAGAATGTGGACAACTTATTCGGCTTTTCCCGAGCCTGACCGGGCTCCACGGCGAGAGGGTTCTCTTCATTCACCTGCGTTTGGTGACTCGTAACCGAAGCACTCACTCGCTCGACACCAGAGTCGCTCTGCGCATGTGACCATTCCCAGGAGAACGGAGACAGGAGCACTAAAACGATCGGCAGAGCTGATTGTATTCGACCGAGGATTGAGAGGAAATTAGATCGCTGTATGAAGATTTCGTTGTTCAAAAACGTGGTACGCAGCACATGTAAATCAATCGGTGGTATTCTACCAGTATATATAATGAGGCGAGAGCATTAGTGAACATATCCTGCCGGTCATGCAGACATTGCGTGGTGGTTTGGTGTCTATGCATGCTGTTGTTCAAAATGGCTTTGGCAGATCCTGCTGGAAGCAGTTTCGACATCTATTCCGGCTACTACTCGAGAGAACAGAATAACGGCGAGATGGCGCGCGCCTCGCGTAATAGCCACTACATAAGATTTTATCCTGAAAACCGCATAGTCAGGTTGATCATCCCCTTTCCCTATTCCACGACAATCAGCCCGGACGCTATACGCACAGCCTTCAAATCAGCGGTGAGCAGGACGTCGGGGAGCGCCTACATTTCGGACACGTTCGGGGTGCTTGAGGAAAGGATTGTCGCGCAGCTGGATACGATCCGGGTCATCGAGGAAGAATATTATTTTGACTGTGGCGTTTCAACGCCCTGCAGAATAGAGTTCAATGACAACGGAATGAACATCATTCAAAAGGGCATGGTCAAAGACCACGTCACGGCAATGGCTATCTGTTTTAGTGCCACGCGGGTGTAAATAGTGTGTTTCACTGGATTGTTTCGCTGCGCTCGCAATGACTGCGGTTGTCATCGCGAGGAGCGCGGCGACGTGGCGATCCAGTCAAAATCTGAACTCCGCAGGAGACAATCGCCTCAAGACGAATGCAAAGCTATATTTGAAACAGTACACTAGCCTGCGTATACGGCTGGATTGAATTATAATCACCACAGACGAAAAAGAGCTGGAATATGTTTGGCCTGAAAAGCTCCAACCCCGAAAACGCGTCCCACTGCCTTTTAAAAGACGTGGGTGTCAATTCCATAAACCGGCAGCATCTGCGTCTGGCGAGCTACGCCGTGGAATTCAACCAGATTGTCGAAGAACTTGGTAAAAAAGAGGCTACCAACAAGGACTGGCACAGAATAGACGCGCTTTTTTCCCGCGTCACGCGCTACGTGCAAACTCATTTCAGCGAGGAAGAGGAGCTGATGAAGGCGCATGGTTATCCATACTTCGATGCGCACAAGCAGCTGCACGATAGGTTCGTAAACGACCTGATCAAGGTACAGTCGAAAATCAACAACCGCAAGATCGCCTTTAAGGAAAAATTCGGCTCGATGCTGTGGGATTGGCTGATTAATCACATCAATGAAGAGGACTATAAATACAGGGAATTTTTTCGAGATAAGGGGTTGCGCTAAGAGGTCGCGGTAGATTCGGGCTGCAGGCTTGAATGGCCTACACGATCTACACCGTTATCAAGACAGTCCACGTAACCTGTGCGCTTGTGGCGTATCTTCTGTTCTTTAGCAGGGGTTTTTGGATGTTCAGCAATCCTAAACGCCTTGAGGCCACCTGGGTACGTGTCGTCCCGCACGTGGTGGACAGCCTGCTGCTGGTCAGCGCCATCGGATTGGTCGTTGTCACCCATCAGTATCCCGGCGCATTGACTTGGCTGAATGTGAAAATCGTCTGTCTGGTTCTGTATATAGGATTGGGAATGGCGGCGTTTCGTTTTTGCAAGACCCGGCGGTCAAAGCTCGTCGCATGGGTTCTGGCGCAAGCGGTATTTCTGTATATCGCTATCGTCGCGGTGACTCGGACACCGTTTTTATTGTAATAAACTGCTTTACTCTTCTGCGGCTTTCGTCCTGAGGTCCAGCACGCGTTTCGCCTTTCCAGCGGATTGCTCGAGCGTTCCCTCCGCAGCCATTTCCACCCTGGCCCGCACGGCAGCCACTACGTAGACGCTTTGCTGGAAGCGTTCCCTCAGTGCCTGGGCTTCGGCCGCCCCGCCGCGGAAAATTTCTTCCTGCACTTCGACCCGGATGGTGATCTCATCCAGCGTCCGCGGCCTGTCCACTTCGATCACATAGTGGGTAGCCGAGCCGTCAACACGCAGCAGAGCTTCTTCTATTTGCGATGGAAACACATTGACGCCGCGTATAACCAGCATATCGTCCGACCTTCCCAAGACGCGGCTCATGCGAACCCCGCTGCGTCCACACGGGCACTGTTCGCGGTTCAAGGAGGCGATGTCCCGGGTGCGGTAGCGTATCAACGGCATCGCCTGTCGGGACAAGGTGGTAAAAACCAGTTCACCGGGATCGCCATCGCAAACCGGCTCCAACGTGTCGGTATCGATGCATTCGACCAGGAAATGATCCTCCTGGATATGCATGCCTGCCCGTTCCCCGCATTCGCCGCTGACCCCGGGTCCGGTGATTTCACTCAGGCCATAGTTGTTGAAGGCGGTCACATCTAGGTCCCTTTCTATGGCCCTGCGCATATCTTCCGTCCATGGCTCCCCGCCAAGATGTGCGTACTTGAGACTGGACCGGCCCGGATCGAACCCTTGCTTATGCGCGGCGGCGGCAATCGTCAGCGCATAGCTCGGTGTACAGACCAATACATCAGGCTTGATATCTTCGATCAACATGAGCTGGCGGAGCGTATTTCCAGACCCCGCGGGAACGACCGCCGCGCCGATTTTCTCTATACCGTAATGCAAACCGAAGCCGCCCGTAAACAAGCCATAGCCGAAAGCAACGTGTACGATATGATGAGAACGCAAACCGCCGGCGTACAGAAAACGTGCACAAAGACCGGCCCAAATCTCCAGATCGTCCTGGGTGTAGCCGACGAAGACGGGTTTTCCAGTGGTCCCGGATGAACCATGAATGCGGGCCAGCGATTCTCTCGGCACGGCCATCATGCCGAGCGGGTACCGCCGCCGTAAATTAGACTTTGTAGTGAACGGGAAACGACGGATATCGTCGAGTGTCTTTATTGAGCCTCCGTCCAGACCATGTTGCTGGAACAGCTCGCGGTAGAAAGGCGTATTGGATGCCCGGTCGACGCACTCCTGCAGCCGACGCCGCTGAAGTTCGGCTAACTTGGCCGGCGGCATGGACTCGACAGGGTCCCAGATCATATTTCCAATAGCGGACTGCGTCACAATTATGATGATTTTGCCGTCGAAACGTATGCTGTCGTGCTACCGATGTCTGTTACCATATTGTACATCGGAACGCCGCAAATTCCTGTCACTGCGGCTGGCAAAGTAGTTAATCCATGAGCAACCAATGGGCGCCGGGAAGTTGGCGGAACAAACCCGCGATTCAAATCCCGGAGTATCCGGACAGCGCCGAACTTGCACGCACCGAGGAAACGCTGCGTGGATACCCGCCCCTGGTGCTCACCGGCGAGATTCGCCGCCTGAAGGAAATGCTGTCGCGGGCCGTGAACGGCGATGCGTTCCTTCTCCAGGGCGGGGATTGTGCCGAGAGTTTCGGCGACTTTGGCACTGACAATATTCGCGATACCTTCCGCGTGCTTCTGCAGATGTCGGTGATCCTCACGTTCGGCGCGGCGTGCCCTGTGGTAAAAGTCGGCCGTTTTGCCGGGCAGTTCGCAAAACCGAGATCGTCACCAACGGAAACGAGGGATGGCGTCGAACTGGAGAGCTACCGTGGAGATATCGTCAATTCCGCGGAGTTCGAAGCCGGCGCTCGCACGCCCGATCCCAGGCGCATGATCACCGCTTACGCGCAGGCATCTGCCTCGCTCAACCTGATCAGGGCTTTTGCGCAGGGTGGTCTGGCCGACTTGAACCAGGTGCACAGCTGGAACCTCGATTTCGTCGCCGAAACGCCCCAGAGCACGCGTTACGGGGAACTGGCCGATCGTCTTACGGAGACGCTGGAGTTCATGGCCGCCTGCGGCCTGACCGCCGACACGACGCCTCAAATCAGTGAAACCGATCTGTTCACCTCTCACGAAGCATTGCTTCTGCCTTACGAGGAGGCCCTTACCCGGCAGGATCCGGATGAACACTGGTACGACTGTTCGGCGCACACGCTGTGGATCGGCAATCGCACGCGCGCGCCGGATGGAGCGCACATCGAGTTCGTGCAGGGCATTGCGAATCCCATAGGCATCAAATGCGGGCCGGATATCCGCAACGACGATCTATTGTATTTGTTGGATATACTGGATCCGCAAAACGAAGCAGGCAGGATTACACTGATCACCCGATTGGGAGTGGAAAACACCCTCGGAAAACTATCGGGAATGATCCGTGCCGTCGCCGGTGCGGGGCGCAAAGTCGTGTGGTCGTGCGATCCGATGCACGCGAATACACACGTGTCGTCCACCGGATACAAAACCCGGGACTTCAATGACATTCTGGCGGAAGTGCGGGCATTTTTTCAGGTGCACGCATCGGAAGGGACATTTCCCGGCGGGATCCACATCGAAATGACCGGTCAAAACGTCACCGAATGTACCGGCGGTGCCCACGCCATCACGGAAGACCGGCTGGTCGACCGCTATCACACCTTGTGTGACCCGCGCCTCAACGCCTCACAGGGGCTGGAACTGGCTTTTCTGATAGCCGAGGAGCTGAAAAACAGGCGCAGCGTAAACAACGCGCATGCCGTGGATCATCTCATGCGGTAAGCCGCGCCGGGTGCGTCGGAAATGCATGCAGCAGACTTTCGGCAAGTTTCATGACGGAAGTGTACCCCACGCAGTGTAATTGCAAGCCATGTGGAATGGAACGCGCAACCGGACTGGCATGATGCGCGTTTATGTGATAATTCCCGTGTCATGTCGATAAGCGCGTCTATTAGAAAACTGCATCGAATACGCGGCGTATACACACCCGAGGCGGCGAGGGAAAAGCTTGACCTGATGGACGCGTTGCGACGCGAGCAGATACCGAAGGCATCACTGCTGGGGTCGTTTCACCAGAGTTTGTGTTTCATCAGGGCGTTTCCAGACGGCGTCACCCACTATCAGTCGGCCAGACAGGCACTGCAGGAATTTCCCCGGCGTATTGCTTCCCTCAGCCGCCGCGAGGCTGAGGCAACGACGGATACGGGCATTGAAGGGTCCCGTTTGCACTATCGATTTTCCTACGATGTTGCTGTCTGGCTTGCACGGCGCTGCCCGGATGCGGTCGAGGTGGCTTGGGAGGAAGTGCAGACCTTCGAAAGGCTGGACGAATTGCTGCGTCAGATCGTGCTTCCCGTTGAAGCCGATTATTACGCGAGCGGCAAGGTTTCCGAGCGCGAATGGATATCCCTCGCCAAAGGAGACCAGCCGTTTACCGACTTCCGTTGGTTGATGGTGCAGCTCGGCAAGCGTCAAAGCGCAAGGAGAATTCTGGCTCAAATGTACGACGCCGCCGACCTCCCCCTCAGCTGGCAGCCGGGTCTGAAATTCGCCAAGGGCACGAACGCATTGGTAGTGGGTCGAATAAAAGCACGACATCGCGGAATGCGAAATCCGAGGGGAAGAGCCGGTGACGAAATAGAACGCCCGCTCCGCAAAATACGAAGGTTACAGAAGTCCGATGGGGAAAATGCGATCACCACAGCCATGGCGGCGCTGGCTGTACGCCATCGTGAAACCTATCACTTCAATCATGCCAATCCTGAAGAAGTGTATGATGCGGACGTTGGATATGGAGTTCATATCCTGGTTTATGGATTGTTGCCCGGGTTTCGTTTCAGCCTGGAAACCACCATGGGCTATCTCATTTTGGCCAACGATATGCCCGTGGGGTACGGCGGTGCCAGCGCGATATTCCATCAGGCCAATACCGGCGTCAACATATTCGACGAATTTCGTGGTAGCGAGGCTCCGTACCTGTGGGTTCAGGTAATGCGAACCTATCATCGACTGTTCGGCTGCAGGCACTTCGTAGTCAATCCCTACCAAATCGGTGCCGGCAACATCGAGGCGCTGCGCAGCGGTGCCTTCTGGTTCTACTACCGCCTGGGATTCAGGCCCGTTGAGCCGGACATCGCCCGCCTGGCTGCTTCAGAGAGAATCCGGGTGAAAGCACGCAAGGGTTATCGATCAGACATCAAAACGCTCAAGCGGCTTACCCGCTGTGATATGCATCTGCGGCTGAGCGGCGCCAGAAAGAGCCAATTTTTCGAGGAGGAGTGGCTCGAGCTTTGCGCCGCCGGCGCCTCGGCGGTATTGGCTGGACAAAAACACGTGGAGCGCCGGTCGGCGGCGTGTGACGCCGCCGACGGCCTCATGAAAACACTGGGGACGGATACTTACCGCGATTGGGCGAAAAACGAACAACGGGCACTGCTACAGCAGGCGCCGATAATGAGCCTGATACCGGATTTGAGAAAATGGTCGCGCAGGGAGCGCGTTGATCTTGTCAAATTGATCCGGGCCAAAGGCGGGGTGGGCGAGAAAGATTACATCAACCTCATGCGCAAACACGATCGCCTGCGACGAAGTTTGGCCCGATATTGCCGTAACCGGGCTGATTGATGATGTGCCCCGTGGCAACCGGGCCGAGCTGCCTTTTGCGGTAGATGGTGGCAGGCGCTCAGTTCCAATTGGCAGCAGACAAATCCAGCTGCGCGCACCTGCGCGCTTACGTTATCGGGGATTACGGATCCGGCGACAAGTGGCAGGCGAAGGTCGCGGCAGCCATGACGCTGCTGTCGCGCAGGGAACCACCGGATCTGGTGCTGGGCACCGGCGACTGCATATACCTCGCAGGCGATGAATCCCTAACCGGCACCCCGTCCGCCGACATTCTGTCCGAACGCTTCGATCCGTATTACCAAGCCCTGTCGGCAGAATTTTTTCAGTGCCTCGGCAACCACGATCTCATCGACGTGTTCGGGGGAGATCCAGCCGCAATGATCGCGCACACATACCAATCCAGAATTTGGCGAATGCCATCGGCAAGCTATGGTATCCGGGGCCTGCCACCCTGGGTTGCCGTCCACGTCCTGAACAGCAATGTGTTTGGGTTCGACGGCGATTTCGCGGAAGGAGAACTTTTCTCCGAACCTGCGATGGAACACGAACTTGACGCCGCCACCGAATATTTTTCCGGATTTCAGGGGCTAAAGATTCTGGTCGGCCACCACCCTGTATTTACATCGGGGAAGCGGACCTATCGTTACCAAGGAGATGGCGAAATACGGTGCATGCGGCGTCTCCGGGAAATGATAGACGGCATTGGTGTCCATTTCTATCTGAGCGGCCATGAACACCACCAGAGTCACGCAACCGGCCCCACTTGTGAACACATCGTTCAGGGATGCGGCGGGGCGGGAGTAAAGCAGAACCCCAGACACGCGAGGCGAATAAACGGTACCCGGCTAAGCGATAAGATATTTCGCTTTCAGCAAGTGATGAGCGGGTTTGCGGTACTCGATATGGATCAACACTTCAATGTTCGCGTTCGGTTCATAGGCATACCTGCGCATGCGCCTGCAGATCAATTCCGGGTCATCTACGAGTATTACTGGTCCGGGCTGGACGAGATTGGAGATCGGAGCCTCCGGCCATGCCGTCAACCAAACGACAACCCTCGCCGAAGGCATTCAGGTTGAGTTCCCGGAAGCCCCGTGGAGCATGGTCGCTTACGGCCTTTTCCACCGATTCGCGACTGCAAGGTCCGCCCGACCCGGTAAGCACGCCCAGGGCGACGATGTTTGCCACGCGCCCGCTGCCCGCCCTGCGGGCGATCTCGGTCAACGGAAACGCGCAGGTAGTGAACGCACCCTGCGGCGGGGAATCGACCCGGCTGCTGTCGATGATTACCACGGCGTCGGGTTTCAGCAATTCGGTGGACGCGTGGGCCGCGACCTGGTCCATGATCACCAGATAGTCCAGGGCGGTGACGAGCGGATAGTCGACCTCGCCATCGCTCACGACCAGATCGGACCGACTGAGGCCGCCGCGGGAAGTCGGTTCGTAACTCTGCGACTGCGCGACATTGAGTCCTTCGGAGGCAAGGGCCGCGGCGAGTACACGCGCACCCAGGATCAGCCCCTGTCCACCGCTGCCACTCAATCGTATCTCTATCTCTTTTGTCATGGTCTGACTGCGGCCGAAGCGTAACCGTCCTTCCCCTACGCTGGATTTTGATCCGCGGACGCCGCCATCGTTTTCTCGACGTGCTCACGGTAAGCATCGGCGTACTCCGGCCGGTCGTTTCGTGAAAGTACGCCGGTCTCGAATGCATGCGGTCGAAACGGCTGATCGACGGTATTCCGATAGACGTCCGACCGGGTCGACGATTTCTGACTCAGTATCATTTCGGGCGATTCCCCGAGATGGTTCTTGCGGCCGTAGATCTCGGTACAGTCGGAGATGACCTCGAGGAATGCAAACCCGGCGTGACGAATGCCTTCCTTGATGAGATTCTTCAATGCGGGAACCTGCAGGGTAATCTCCCGCCCCACCAGGCCGGCGCCCGCGGCAGCGGCAAGCTTGCAGGAATCAAAACTCGGCTCGTGGTTGCCCAGCGGGGTCGTGGTGGTATAGCGATCTACGGTGGTCGTCGGCGAAACCTGACCCCCGGTCATGCCATAGACCTCGTTGTTCAGCATGATGCACGTGATGTCGAGGTTGCGGCGGCAGGCGTGTATGAGATGGTTGCCGCCGATGGCGAGGCAATCGCCATCGCCAGTGATGACGATAACCTCCAGATCCGGTCGCGCCAGCTTGAGGCCCGTGGCGTATGCCAGCGGACGTCCATGGGTGACGTGCAGGGTATTGGCGTCGATGTAGGCACCGACCCTGCCCGAACAGCCGATGCCGGAGACGACGGCCAGGCGGTCTTTGTCAATATCGAGTTCATGGATCGCCCACAACAGGGCGCGCAGTGCAATGCCGTGCCCGCAGCCGGGGCACATGAAATGCGGCATCAGCTCCTCGCGAAGGTAGTCGCGAATCTCGAAGCCGCGGATTGCGGTTTCAGTCATTGGTCTCCAGCGCCTCCACGCGTTGCAGGATTTCCGTGGGTGTTATCGATTCCCCATCGATGCGATTCATGCGCGATACTCCGGTGCCCGGCGGACACAGCCGTTCGATTTCCAGGCACAATTGCCCCGCGTTCATCTCGGGCACCAGGACCTGATTTGCCGAAGCGGCGATTTCCACGAAGGCTTGCTCTGGAAAAGGCCACAGGGTGATGGGTCTGAACAAACCGACCTTGATACCACGCTGACGAGCAAGTTTAACCGCGCGCCGCGCCGCCCTTGAGGCAATCCCAAAGGCGACGATGAGTATGTCCGCATCATCGCACGCCAGCGTCTCAAAACTTTCCACCAAGGATCGGTTTCGCTCCAGCTTGCCCAGCAGCCGGCGCATGACCCGATCGACTTCGGCGGGGTCCTGGGTAGGGAATCCGTTCTCGCCGTGAGTCAACCCAGTGGTGTGGGTACGGTATCCGTCGCCGGGCCGAGCCATTTCGGGCACGCCATCATCGGTTGCAGCAAAAGGCAGGAATTGTTCCGGCGAAGCCCGGGTCCATTTGCGATCGAAAACCTCCAGATCCTCCGGGCCCCGCACGTCGATGCTCTCGACCAGGTGGCCGATGACCTCGTCGTACAGCAGCACCACCGGGACACGCAGCAACTCGGATAAATTGTACGCCCGAACGGTTTCCGTAAAGATTTCGTCCACCGACGCGGGCGTCAGGACTATGATCGGGTGATCGCCGTGGGAACCCCATCGCGCCTGCATCACATCGCCCTGGCTGGGGCGGGTCGGCATGCCCGTGCTCGGGCCACCGCGCATTACGTTGACCACGACGCAGGGAATTTCAGCCATGCTGGCATAGCCGAGATTTTCCTGCTTCAGGGAAAAACCGGGTCCACTGGTCGCCGTCAATGTCTTGACACCGCCCATGGAGGCACCCAGCACCGCGCCCATAGAAGCGATTTCATCTTCCATCTGAATAAACATGCCGCCGACTTTGGGCAGCTCCGACGACATCTTCTCCGCAACTTCGGACGACGGGGTTATTGGGTAGCCGGCGTAGAATCGGCAGCCGGCGGCGACGGCAGCCAGCGCACAGGCGTGGTTGCCCTGCACGCTATGCCGTGGCCGCATCCTTGCTCCGCACGTGCACCGCGATAGCGAAATCAGGGCACAGCCATTCGCACAAACGGCACCCCGTACAGGCTTCCGGGTCCTTGAGGACAACGATTTCCCTGCTGTCCAGCGCCAGGCAGCGTTCCGGGCACAACTTTACGCAGATGTCACAGCCCTTGCACCAGGCCTCGATGATTTCAAGATCGACGACCACATCATCGACCACCGGCACGGGAGGTGGCGGGGCG
>CAMYOI010000117.1 GCA_947259955.1 uncultured Gammaproteobacteria bacterium | reverse complement strand
TGGTTGCGGCATGGGAAAACAGCGCCTGAACGTATCAACGTAATCGGCCCCGTGAGCCCGGCCCACCGATCAGGAGCGTCTTCAACGCTGCTGAAGGTGGCCGTGATCCTGTTCGGCATCGGTTTGCTGGCCAGGGTCGGAGTTGATTTATACGAAAACTACGCCCTTTATCGTCAAAATGAAATTCTCGAGCAGGAAATCGTGAAAGTGTTTCACGAGGCATTTCCGGACGTCAGAAGGATCGTCAATCCAAGATTGCAAATGGAGCAGGGCCTAAAGCAGCTTCGGACGGGTGCGATAGATGCCGGGGCGTTTCAAACGATGCTGTCGTCGCTGGCTGCGGCAATACCCGGCGCGGGTGCGACGCTGGACGAAATCACCTTCAGGGATGATTTTCTTCTGGTGACCTGCACCACTAAAGACTTTGCCGGGCTCGACAGGCTCAAGGCAGCGTGTGGAGCTCATTTCTTCGGGTTCCAGGGACAATAAAGTCAGCGCCCGGTTCAAACTGCAGCGGGCTTGATCCGATATTTTCATTGTCTGGTAATGTATCTCGACCATGAATTCAAGCTGCCTGGGCGCGCAGGATTTTCGGGCTGACCCATGACATCGCTTGGAAACAGATTGCAGAGCCTGTCACCGCGGGAGCGTGCAGTGTTTCTGTTCGGAGTCGTCGCCGCCGTATTAATCGTCCTTTACTCATTCGTATGGCAACCCTGGCAGGAAGAACTCGACCGATTGAGAACCCAGGTACCGATCAAGCGCGAAAACCTGGCATGGATGCAGCAACAGGCCAGAACCATAGGACCACTGGCAAAAAAAGCGGGCGAGAAGAAAAACGCGGACGACAAACCGTTGTTGACCATTGTTGAGCAAAGCGCCAAGAGTTCAAAAATGGATGCTTATATTCGTCGAATGGCCCCGGGAGAGGGGGAGCAGGTCAAGATCTGGTTGACCGAAGCAGATTTCGACCGGTGGGTGGTCTGGCTCGAAGCCCTCCGCACGAGCGGAATCGAGGTCGAATCCGCGACAATCAATCGCGCCAAGGACAATAAGGTCACGATAAGAATGACCCTGCTGAGATAGCACATTATTGAGTTTCGGTGCTATGCCGAATGTGAAATCTCTTCTATTTCTTTTTTTCCTATGCGGTGTTTCTCGAACAGAAGGACCAAGCCACCGACTAGGGAAAGTGCGGTGAACACAATCCGATAAAGTATGGAGAGGGCGATGGCGCGTGTGCTCATCACCAGACCGGCGTTAGGTGTGTCCGTGAGGTAGACGGCGCCGTAATCTCCGAACAGCTTGGCGTAGAGAGCTTCTCCTATGCCCCAGCCGTTGGGTGCGATGGGTATCGCCGATACGATAATGATAATGGGCACCAGAACGAAGTATTCCTGAGGCGGTACCCCAACACCAATGGCCATCCCGTACATAATTACCCCCGACACCGACACGATATGGTTGACGATGCCAAGTGCCAGCCACAAGCCGATACCCGCTTTGTGGCTGCGGTAATGATATATCGCTTCGTCGATTTCCTTGAGCAGGCTCTGGATCTTCATAGGTAATTTTCGTGCCAGGTGCTTCAGGCCTATCCCGGACCTCAAGCGACGGCTGAACAGCAGCGAAAGCCCCAGGCTCCCGGCCAGCAGGAGCGACCAGATCGCGATGGCAAGCTCCATGAACCGATCCGTGTAGAACAGCACAACAATTGCCGCCAGCAGTGCCAGCGAAGTCAGGCCCAGGATCCTGTCAACGAAAACGGACAGCACCGCCGGGACCCTGTCGCTGCTGCAGCGTCGTGCAATATAGATTGCCTTGACCAAGTCTCCGCCGGTTTGGCCCGGAATGACGTTGTTGAAAAACAAACCCAGCCAGGTATAGCGAATGCTGTCGAACAGGGTGACATTGAGATTGTTCGCCCCCAGCAACCACCACCACCGGACGGCCGAAAAAATCACGCTCAGGACTATGCAAACAACACCGATGACGAAATACAGCGGATCGAGGTTGCGGAAATAGGTGAATAGACCGGGGGAAACCTTGGCACGGTCGCTGTCCTGTGCGATTTCAAGGGTTTGGGAGTCTCCTATCGGGCGAAACTGAACAACCGTATCGTCCCAATCGCCGACTATCTCTCCGATCAGTACCCCTTCGGGCTCGCCGCCAGCGGAAAGGTAGGTGACGTTGTCTTGCCACTGAATGTTGCTGAGTACATAGAAGATCAACCCCGCCACGATCAGCAGCTTGATTATATTGGTGATTGTCTTTTTCACGCGGCCCGCCAGCCCGATTGGATTCGTGCGACGATTATAGTCCAAAGGTGTGGTATATAGCGTTACGCACATGCCGATCAACACGGAAAAACAATGAACCGCTTTATCGAGATCAGACCACGTCCCCCGGGTTCGTTCCGCAGCACTGCTGTACACCCACGGCTTTCACAGATCTACGCTGCACGCCATGTAGAATCTGAGGAAGATATAGATTATCGCCTCGAAAATTTGCTGTCTCCGGAAGATCTTCCCGGCATCGCAGACGCACTGGATATTTTAGAGGACTGCCTGGAGCGGGATGCCCGGATCATGTTTATCGGCGATTTCGATGCCGATGGTGCCACGAGCACCGTCGTGGGCCTCAACGCGCTTGCCGCCATGGGTGCGAGCGATGTTGACTATCTCGTCCCCAACCGCTTTGAACATGGCTACGGCTTGAGTGCCGAGATAGTCAGGAATGCATCGAAAAAACGTCCTGACCTGCTGATCACCGTTGATAATGGGATAGCGAATATCGAGGGAGTGGAAGTAGCCAAGGACCACGGGATGTCCGTGATCATCACTGATCATCACCTGCCTGGTGATCGATTGCCTCGGGCGGATGCCATCGTCAACCCAAACCTCAAAGGTAGTCCGTTTGGCAGTAACGCCCTTGCCGGAGTTGGCGTGATTTTCTATCTGATGGTTGCGCTCAGGAGCAGGTTGCGAGACAGGGGGTGGTTCGGTGAAGATAGACCGCAACCCAATCTGGGAGAGCTTCTGGACCTGGTCGCAATTGGCACCGTTGCCGACCTGGTGCCCCTCGACAGGAACAATCGGATCTTGGTAGCGAAGGGTTTGGACCGGATCAACGCGGGAAGGAGTCGACCCGGTGTTTCCGCGCTGCTTGGTTTCTGCAGCGGGCGGATCGGAGAAATCAGCACATCGGACCTGGGTTTCGCGGTGGCTCCAAGACTGAATGCCGCCGGCCGGCTGAAAGACATGTCCCTAGGTATTGAATGTCTCTTGTCTGACGATTCACTGCGGGCGTCCGACATGGCGGGAGAGCTCGATCGATTGAACAAGGAAAGGCGGGAAATCGAATCCAAAATGAAAAAGCAGGCGATCGAATTAGTCGACGCTATGCATCTGTCCGGTGTTGCCGGGTATGGCATATGCCTGTACGACGAACGCTGGCACCAGGGCATCGTGGGTCTCGTCGCCAGTCGTATCAAGGATAGAACGGGTAAACCGGTGATCGCTTTTGCCGATGCCGGAGACGACGAGCTAAAGGGATCGGCGAGGTCCGTGACCGGGCTGCATATTCGTGACATTCTCAGTGATATTTGCACGCACCATCCTGGGCTTATCGTGCGTTTCGGGGGTCATGCGGCGGCGGCGGGGCTTTCTCTCAGGAAGAATGACCTGAAACGGTTCAGCGATGCGTTCTCGCAGGAAGTCGAGTCCCATTCAAGCGATGAGGGTGGAGATGGCATCGTGTATAGCGATGGAAGCCTCGGGGACGAAGAACTTACGTTGGATTTTGCCGGATTATTGCGCTGTTCGGGGCCGTGGGGACA
The DNA here is from genome assembly GCA_947259955.1 of uncultured Gammaproteobacteria bacterium. Lineage (GTDB taxonomy): Bacteria > Pseudomonadota > Gammaproteobacteria > Arenicellales > JAANXG01 > JAHEKE01. The sequence continues at coordinate 8,313 of CAMYOI010000117.1, read as the reverse complement.
GCATTTTCCCGAGCCCATGTTCGACGATGAGTTCAACGTGCTGGATAGCAAAACCGTGGGGAATGGTCATTTGAAGCTGCGTGTCCGCAAAAAAGGGAGCGCAACTGTCATTGACGCAATCGCGTTCAATCACGATGGTGTGGTCGATAGCAAGAAAATGGAGAATGGCGTGCGAATGGTCTATACGCTCGACATCAACGAGTATCGGGGTGTGAGAAAACCACAACTCATCGTTCGACACCTTTTACCTGCTCAAGATGAGTCGAAATAGGTATGGCTAACATCCTCGCATTTGATATCGAAACCATTCCGGACGTCGATGGCGGCAGGAAGCTGTATGGCCTGGAAGGTCTCGACGACGGCGAGGTCGCACAGGTCATGTTTGCCAAGCAGCGGGAAAGCAGGGACACCGAGTTCTTACCGCTGCATTTGCATCAAGTGCTCGTAATATCCATCGCCCTTCGCAGCGATACCGGCTTTCGGGTGTGGTCCCTGGGCGACAAAGAACTGAACGAGAAGGAGACTATTACACGTTTTTTCGATGGGATCGAACGCTATTCACCGGTGCTGGTGTCATGGAACGGGGGTGGATTCGACCTGCCGGTGTTGAACTACCGTTCAATCATTCTGGGCGTGAACGCCACGCGCTACTGGGAGGTAGGCGAGGGTGACAGAGAATTCAAATGGAACAACTATATCAACCGCTTCCACTACCGGCATACCGATCTCATGGACGTACTGGCGGGATATCAACCCAGGGCCAGCGCGCCGCTCGATCAAATCTCCATGTTGTGCGGCTTGCCCGGCAAACTTGGTATGGACGGATCGCGTGTCTGGGACGCTTATCAACAGGGACACTTCGCGGATATCCGGGATTACTGTGAGACGGATTCGCTGAACACATACCTGTTGTACTTGCGGTGGGAGTTCATGCGAGGCGCCTTTACGCAGGCGCAGCTCAGTCAGGAATGCGAGATGGTGCGGGAAGAACTCGAAAAACAGGATAAGGAACATTTCAATCGTTTCCTGCAAGCGTGGGAACGCAGCTCGATTTGACCCACCAGGTTCTCGAAGCGGAAATTGAATCACTAAGCCACGACGGGCGCGGTGTCGCCAGAATCGATGGCAAAGTTTTTTTTATCGAAGATGCCCTCCCCGGTGAACTTGTACGTTTCAGGCGGGGCCGCCGCAGGCGCTCCTATGAGACGGGCAAGACGGTTGAATTACTCCGCCGGTCTCACGACAGAGTTGAGCCACCGTGCGAATATTTTGGGGTTTGCGGTGGCTGTTCGCTGCAGCACCTTGCGGAACATGCACAAATTGATTGGAAGCAGCGGCAACTCGCGGAAAATCTTCAAAAAATAGCCAAGACCAAGCCGGTAGTTTGGCTGGATTCGCTCGCCGGCCCGGTCTGGAACTACAGGCGTAAGGCCCGCCTGGGCATACGTTTCGTCCCGAAAAAGGGAGGCACTCTTGTCGGGTTCCGGGAACGAAACAAGAGTTACATTACCTCCCTTCAGCGGTGCCGCGTGCTGGACTATAGAATATCTGATCTGCTGCCGGATCTGCACTCCCTCGTTGGCGGCTTGAGTTGCCACGACAGAATCCCGCAGATTGAGGTAGCGGTGGGGCAGGAGGCGCTCAGCCTGGTGTTTCGCCACCTCAAGGATTTCTCTGATGCGGATCTGGACGAGTTACGTCATTTTGCCGTCGATCACGATGCCCAGGTCTATCTCCAGCCACAGGGGCTGGATTCCATCCACCCATTGTCTCCGATGTTGCCCGAAATGCTGTCCTATACGCTGCCTGCCCACGGTGTGCGGATCAGATTCGGGCCGACCGATTTCGTGCAGGTCAACGCCGGCATCAACAACATGCTGGTCGATCTTGCAGTAAGTTGTCTGGATCCCGAACCACACGAACATGTCCTCGATCTGTTTTGCGGCGTGGGCAATTTTACCTTGCCCATCGCCCGCGCTGCTAAGCGCGTGATTGGCGTGGAAGGGGATCGTGGTCTCGTCGACCGGGCACGAGGCAACGCTCGTGAAAACGGTCTAGACAACGTCGAATTCACCGTTGCAGACTTGTACCGTGAAAACCCGGAGGGCGACTGGCTGCGGCGCAACTACGACAAGATATTGCTGGATCCACCGCGAACCGGCGCGATAGACTTAGTCAAGCACCTCGATCGCCTCGCGCCGCGCCGCGTGGTTTATATTTCATGCAGTCCCGCCACTTTGGCCCGTGATGCCGAGGTCATGGTTCACAAACTGGGTTTCACTTTGAGTAAAGCGGGCGTGATCAACATGTTCCCACACACCAACCACGTCGAGTCTATCGCCGTGTTCGACCGTGCTTCGCCTGCAGGCTGGCCCGCATCAACCGCGCTGGACGGGCAAGACGCGTTTTGAGGCGTGCAGTCAGCCTGATTTGACCGAATCCTCGACCACAGCGGCTGCACCAGGCGATTCAACCTGCTGCTGAGGCACATCGTTTCCCGGCTTGGTGCTTTCCGGTTTTTCGTTTTCTGCTGTTTTCGTATTCACTGTTTTTTCGGGGTTATCGGGACGACTATCAGCCACTTGCTCGCTGCGTTGTGCGGTATCGGCGGTTGCTTTGCCCGCAGGATTCGATTGCCTGCCTCTCGCGCCGGATGACCTACCGCGGCTCGACTGGCGGGCCCCGCCTGAAGACGATCCACCGGAGCGGCTGCCGCGATTCGGGCGGTTTGCCGAGGATTGTTTCGCGCGTCCCTGTCCACGCGGTTTCTGGCCATCGGCCTCGCCACCCGTCTGGCCCGAGGTTGACTCTGATTTCTTCGGCTGCTGCCGTTGGGCAGACTGAGGCCGGTTCGACCTCCTGGTCTGGCCGCCCCGACGTGAACGGTTGCCCCGGCCGCCGCCAGACGAAGGCTGTTTTCGGATTTGTGCCGAAGGAAATGGTTTCTCTTTCTCTTCGACTACCACTTCTTGCTCAGCACCAAAAAGTTTTCCAAGAAATGTCTTGAAACGTCCGGGTTCCTCCGTTTTCCTGACCTCAGGCGGAGCAATGGTTTGCATTTGCTCGAGACCAACCGCGGCAACTTCCTTCAATCTTTCCGGCGTGGAGTAGTCCTGCTGTGGCTCCGGTTCCTGACGTACGATCTTATAGCTTGGGACCTGCTGTATTTCCGCAACTTCTTCCGCCCTCAGCCGCCTGATCTGGAAATTTGGCGTTTCCAACTCCGGGGTCGGGATGATGAAAATCCGGGTCCCGAGGCGGTTTTCTACCAGCGAAACCTCGGATCGCTTTTCATTCAAGAGATATGTCGCGCTGTCCGTAGGCAGGTGCGCATGTATGGCCTCCGTATTTTCCTTCAGGGCTTCTTCCTCGATGATTCGCAGAATGTGAAGCGCAGAAGAGGCGATACCGCGGATGTGGCCGGTCCCCGCACACCGAGGACACGCAATATAATTGGATTCGCCTAACGACGCACGCAGGCGCTGTCTAGACATTTCAAGCATACCAAAGCGGGAAATACGGCCTACCTGGACCCGGGCCCGGTCCACTTTGAGGGCTTCCTGGAGCCTGTTCTCTACGGTTCGTTGATTCCGGTTGATCGTCATATCGATAAAATCGATTACGATCAGCCCGCCAAGATCACGAATTCTGAGCTGGCGCGCCACTTCATCAGCCGCTTCGAGATTGGTGTGCAAAGCGGTTTCCTCGATGTCGGCGCCTTTCGTCGCCCGAGCGGAGTTGACGTCGATGGTAACCAGCGCTTCCGTATGGTCGATGATCAGGGCACCGCCTGACGGTAGTTTGACTTCCCTGGAAAAAGCAGATTCGATCTGATGTTCGATCTGAAACCGAGAGAAAAGGGGTATGGTGTCTTTATAGTGTTTCAGTTTCGAACTGTGGTGCGGCATTACCTGTTCCATGAAACGCATGGCCCTATCGAAAATTTCCTTGTCATCGATTATGATTTCGCTGGTGTCGTTCCTCAGATAGTCGCGAATTGCCCGGACGACGATATTTGTTTCCTGGTATACCAGAAATGGCCCCGGCCTCTCGTCCGCTGCGCTGCGTATGGCTTCCCATAACTGAAGCAAAAAGTCCAGATCCCACTGAAGCTCCTCGACGGACTTACCAATACCCGCGGTGCGGGCGATCAATGCGTGTTCCGTCGGCAGTTTCAGCTGATTCATGGCATCACGCAGTTCAGAACGGTTATCTCCCTCGATGCGCCTGGATATCCCCCCGCCCTTTGGATTGCACGGCATGAGGACGAGAAATCGTCCGGCGAGACTGATGAACGTGGTGAGTGCGGCACCTTTGTTGCCGCGTTCGTCTTTTTCGACCTGGACGAGCAGTTCCTGGTCCTCTTTGATCACATCCTGGATGCGGACCTGGGCCATGGGTGTTTTGGACGAGTAATCCTGGAAATAGCTCCTCGAGATTTCCTTGAGCGGGAGAAATCCCTGGCGCTCCGAACCGTAGTCCACAAAGGCCGCTTCCAGGCTGGGTTCGACTCGCGTGATACGACCCTTGTAGATGTTTCCCTTCTTTTGATGGTGGGTTGATGACTCGATATCCAGATCGAGCAATTTCTGTCCATCGACGATGGCGACCCGCAACTCCTCAGGGTGAGTTGCGTTGAACAACATTCGTTTCATTTGCTGCGTTTCCCTGGTTTCCACCCGGCAACCCCAGTACATACCATCGTTGTCAGACCGTACAACCCAAGCCGGTGCACCTTACTGGCGCGAAATGGAACCGATATTCGTTTGTGCCTCTGCAGTTCAGGCAGGGGAGAGGCGCGTTAACCCTTATGCGTCGCGTTCAAACGGCCAAGCCGGAACATTGGCGACTACTGCGCTCCCGCGGATATCATCCGCCGGGATCTGCAATAAACCTTTTCAATACTGATTTCTGTAAAGCAAGACAGTGTGGGACCCCGTTACAGTTGGTCGTCGTAGACTGGCGGTGATAGTTTTCCAACCCGTCGGGTTGTCTCATTCTGTCCGCCTGATCCCAGCTATCAGCCTTAATATAGCAAGCCCGCATGTTCGCATCAATTTGTTATGATTTGCGCCTGTTATGGTACAGACCCAGCCCAAAGTCAGCTACATTACCGTCGAAGACGAATTCAGCGGGCAAAGGCTGGATAATTTTCTGCTGCGTGAGCTCAAGGGGGTGCCGCGAAGCCTGATATACAGGATCGTTCGCCGGGGCGAAGTCAGGGTCAATGAAGGCCGGACGAAGGCGGGTACGCGACTGCGCACCGGCGACCGGGTAAGAATCCCACCGCTGCGAACCTCGAACCGGTCGCTCCCGCCTCCCGCTGAAGGACTCGCCGTCGAAGTCGAAACCTTGTACGAGGATGACTACCTGATGGTCGTCAACAAGCCCGCGGGCCTGGCTGTACACGCGGGCAGCGGGATCAAGGCCGGGCTGATTGAGATGTTGCGGCATCAACGGCCGAATGACAGATTTTTGGACCTGGTGCACCGCCTGGATCGCGACACCTCGGGCTGCCTTGTCCTCGCCAGGCGCCGCAGCGCCCTGCGCCGTCTCCACGAAGACCTGCGGCTCGGTACGAGTGGTCGGGACCATTTCAAGAAAACGTATCTGGCGCTCGTGCTGGGGGTCTGGGACGCCCACGGCAGCGTCGTTGAGATTCCTTTGCGAAAAAACGCGCAACGGGGAGGGGAAAGGATGGTGATCCCTGATGAAGCAGGCAGGTACGCGAAATCCAGGTTCACTGCGCTTGACTATTTCGAGCAATGTACGTTGATGGAGGTCACTTTGGTGACCGGTCGAACCCATCAAGTTCGCGTTCACGCGGCGGCACGGGGCCATCCCGTTCTTGGAGACGACAAATACGGTGACAGGGAAGCCAACTCCTGGTCCCGCAATCTCGGCCTGAGAAGGCTGTTTTTGCATGCTTCGGAACTGGGGTTCGTTCATCCGGTCACAGACGGCCTTGCAGATGTGGATAATCCGGATTGATGGGCTGCGAGATATGCCCCACCGGCGCGCTGGCCGACGGCGGTGACGGCGTTGAGTTCGAAGTTTTGAAAAATGACGAGGTACTCCCTGCATTCGCGATACGGTACCGGGGCGTCGTCTATGCTTATATCAACCGATGCAGCCATATGGACCTCAGATTGAATTTTTTGCACAGTTACTTCTATGATCTGGAAAAGAACTACCTGATCTGCTCCACACACGGTGCTCTTTATGACCCTAAAACCGGTCAATGCAAAAGCGGACCGTGCAACGGCCTGGGTTTGTTGCCACTCAACGTCAGGGAGACGGCGGGTAAAGTGAATCTGGCGGAGCAAGGCGCCGTAGTGTTACGAAACGAGGAGCAGCAATGACAGATTCCGTGGGCCCGCTATCGAGCGGCGTAACCCGTACACCAGATGCCGAGAATAAACTGCTCAAGGAGTTGATCTGGGAAAATCTAAAGGAGAAAAAAAGGACGCGACGGTGGAACATCGCTTTCAAGCTGTTTATCGCGGCTTATTTATTATTCTTTGTGTTCGTGTATTTCGATACCAACGTCCCAAGCAGCGGCGGTAAGCACACCGCGCTCCTAGAAATAGACGGTGTCATCGCCGCCAACGGAGATGTCACCGCCGATGACGTCGCCGCCGGGCTTCGTGCCGCTTTCGAGGCGGACGGCGTCAAGGGCGTTATCGTAAGGATCAACAGTCCGGGCGGCAGCCCCGTGCAGGCGGGCTATATCAATGCCGAAATCACGCGTCTACGCAGGGAAAATCCCGATATACCGCTGCATGCCGTGATTTCCGACATATGCGCATCCGGCGGATACTATATCGCGGCCGCCGCGGAGAAAATCTACGCCGACAAGGCCAGTATCGTTGGATCAATTGGTGTGCTCATGGACGGCTTTGGATTCGTCGATGCCATGGACAAACTGGGGGTCGAGAGGCGATTGATGACATTGATGACTGCAGGAAAATACAAAGGCCTGCTGGACCCGTTTTCGCCGCTGGACGACAAGAGCAGGGACCACGCCGGTGAAATCCTTGGCGAGGTCCATAGACAGTTCATCGATATCGTCAAACAGGGACGCAGCGGTCGATTGAGCGATCACCCTGATCTGTTCAGCGGGCTGTTCTGGACCGGCGACACAGCCAGGAAACTGGGACTGATCGATGAGTTCGGCAGCGCCGGTTTTGTTGCCCGGGAAGTGTTTGATGCGGAGAAAATAATCGACTACACCCACCAGGAGAACCTGCTCGACAGACTGGCCAAGCAGATGGGCGTAGGCGTCGCGCAAACGCTGCGTCTGCATACTAGCTACCGCTTACCTGAACTGAAATAGCCCCATTATTGCACCAGTGCGGTGGTGATTAATCTATAGCTTTCAGACAGGTGAAATCCCTTCATTTTGCAGCATCGACACCAGCCTTATCAGCGGCAGACCGATGAGTGCGGTGGGGTCGTCCCCGATGAATTTTTGAAGCAGGGCGATGCCCAATCCGTCGGCCCGGAGGCTGCCACTGCAGCCATAGGGTTTCTCCTTGTCGAGATAGCTGTCGATTTCCCGATCGGTGATAGTCTTGAACTGTACGGTGTAGCGGACAACGTCTTTTTGAACCAGGCCGCTGTCGCTATTGATCAATGCAATGCCGGTAAACAGAGTGACTGTCTTTCCGGATGATGCTGCAAGCTGCCGCACCGCATCGGCGTGATCACCGGGCTTGCCGACAATCTTGTTTTCCTCGTGTACCGCGACCTGGTCGCTGCCGATGATCAGGGCACCCGCCGCCGTCTTCGCTACGGCCTCGGCCTTTTCGACCGAAAGCCGCAGCACCAGATCAGCGGCCTGCTCGCCGGAACGGGGCGTTTCGTCTATAGCCGGAGAGACGACGTCAAACGGTATCATAAGCCTTTCAAGCAGCTCACGACGAAAAGGGGAGGAAGATGCAAGAATCAATTGTTGCGCTGCCATACGATTACCGTTGAAAGAAAAGTTGCTAGTGTACCCGGTTCATGAAACAGGTGACGATGCTTGGCTCGCTGCCGGCCAGGTCATCCCGGCGCCAACTGCACCAAACATCGCGTGCGAGGTCGTTCTTGGCGCGGTAATGGGACTGGGATTTCCTCCATTTCTAGGCGTTCCGCTCAGGTACCTGGATTCCCGGGGATGTTCTTCGATTCGAGCTCGTTTGCAGTGGTTGGAAGCATCCCAAGGTGAGCGTTTCTCTCCCGCCTCTGTGATCATGCAGAACAAAAAGTTTTATACTTAGCACCCCGTAACCATCAAACCGTGGGGAGTAGGCAATGACGATACTGTTT
>CAMYOI010000116.1 GCA_947259955.1 uncultured Gammaproteobacteria bacterium | reverse complement strand
GCAGGGCAAGATCGTGGAACATGGACCGAAGGAAGAGATGTTCACGCCGCCCCACCACGAATATACCGATCTGCTGCTGTCGTCCGTCCCGGAAATGGACCCCAATTGGCTGGATGAATTGATGGAACGCCGCGTCCGGGAGGGCGTTATGCGGTCCACGTCCAGTTCATAAACACGCTCAGCTCAACATCCGGGGAAACATAAATCGCGGCAACGCTTCTGCCAGGTGCTCACTCCCCCCGCCGATGAACATGCGCGCCACCCCAGGGAACAAGGACGGCACACCGCAACATAGGCCGATTCCGCTACGCGGGTACGTCCCACGATGGAGCGAAAACCGATTTTCACGGCATGAAAATTACGGGTGTATCGGAGACCATCTAAGATACACTAGTCCGCCCGACGTATCCGACAACCTGGCCTCCGGAGGTACGAGTTTGGCAGCGCCATCAGCAGGTCCACGGTCCGCCGGTCAGCGCCGACGTCGGCCGCAGGCGGCACCTAAACACCACCGATCGGTCGACTACCGGAATTTGACGAATCCGCTGATTCGGCAACCCGCCCTGTTTCAGGATCGTGTTGAAGCCGTACACGACACCGCGCTGAGGGTACTGGAGGAGCTGGGAGTCCGGGTGCTCAACGCAGAAGCGCGCAAGGTGTTGGCAGACGCGGGTGCCGATGTGTCGGAAGACACCATGATGGTTCGTTTTGATCGTGCACTGGTCTCCCGCGCACTTGATACCGCGCCGCAAATGTTCGAGGTCCACGGCGGATCCGACGGGTGCTCGATCAAGGTGGGCGGGAACAACCTAGTCTTTGGGCCGGTGGGCGGTCCCGCGTTCGTATCGGATCTCGATGGTGGCAAACGTACCGGGACACTCGAGGAGCTGCGGATCTTGATCAAACTGGCGCACAGTTTCGATGTCATCCACCTGCTTTCGCAAAGCGTCGAGCCCCAGGACGTTGATCTCAACGTGCGCCACCTGCAGACGACCCTGAGTCAGCTCACGCTGAGCGACAAGGTGCCCTTTGTCTACTCCCGCGGCAGCGGCCAGGTCCACGATTGCTTCGAGATGATCCGCATCGCCCGGAACCTTTCACACGAGGAGTTCCGGGCCAGGCCCTGGTGTCACACCGTAATCAATACCAATTCTCCCAGGCAGCTGGATGTGCCAATGTGCCAGGGCATCATGGACTTTGCCCGTGCCGGACAAATGGTCATTGTCACGCCATTCACCTTGTCCGGCGCCATGGCACCGGTAACAATTCCGGGAGCGCTCACCTTGCAGCATGCGGAAGCGCTGGCGGGGATCACGCTCGATCAAGTCGTCCGCCCCGGCGCCCCGGTGGTGTATGGATCGTTCACATCCAATGTATCCAATGTCGACATGCGGTCCGGCTCCCCAGCGTTCGGCACGCCGGAGTTCGTCAAGGGCGCCTTAGGTGCCGGTGAACTGGCGCGGCATATCGGCCTACCCTGGCGCGGTTCTGCCGCCACCGCATCGAACGCCCCCGACGAACAGGCTGTCTATGAGACACTCATGTCGGCCTGGGGCGGTGTCCTCGGCGGAATCAACATCATGAAGCACGCCGCGGGCTGGCTTGAGGGTGGTCTGACGGCATCGAAGGAAAAATTCATTCTGGATGTCGAAATGCTGCAGATCCTTGCCGAGGTGCTGCATCCGCTCGATGCCAGTGATGCCGAACTGGGATTCGATGCAATCGCTGCCACCGAACCGGGGGGGCACTTCTTCGCGGCGCAGCACACCATGGAAAGATACCGGTCGGCGTTCTATAGTCCCCTGTTGTCGGACTGGCGTAATTTTGGCGAGTGGAGCAATGATGGCGCAAAAACGGCCGTAAAACGGGCAAACGAGATCTGGAAGAGCACGCTTGCCGTTTTCGAGGCGCCTGTTTTATGCCCCGGTACCGAGGAGGCGTTGTTCGAGTTCGTCGAGCGGCGCTCCACCGAGGGTGGGAGTCTGCCGCTCGATGAGTAACACAGCAACACAGCAGAAGAAACATCAGCTATGACGGAGAAAGCAGACGCGATCATCATCGGAGCCGGCGTGATTGGTGCGGCAACCGCTTTTGAAATGAACAAGGCGGGGTACCGTACGATTTCCATCGACAAGAATCCGGCCGCCGGCTACGGCCCCACGAGCGGTTCCTGCGCCATCATTCGCGTGCATTACTCAACACTCGAGGGCACCGCATTCGCGTACGAGGGATATTTTTACTGGCGCGACTGGGCGGAGTACCTCGAGGCGACGGATGAGCGCGGCATGGCGGAGTTCCGCGACGTGGGATGCATGGTGATGCGAACCAGGCAGAACGGCCTAATGAACAAGCATATCGCTTTGTGTGAGGAGATTGGCGTACCTTTCGAAATCTGGAGTGCGGCGACGATCAGAGATCGAATTCCGATATACGATCTGACCAGTTACTGGCCGGCAAAGAGAATGAATGACGTCGGTTTTGGAGAGCCGGGGAGCGGCGAGGTCGAAAGCGCGGTGTTCTTCCCCACGGCGGGCTATGTGACGGATCCGCAGTTGTCTACGCACAACCTGCAGAGGGCGTCGGAGGCCAAGGGGGGCGCATTCCTGTTTAGCCGTCGAGTGGTCGAAATCCTCAAAACCACTGCTCGTGTGCGGGGTGTACGGCTGGATGACGGCAGCGAGATTCATGCTCCGATCGTCGTCAATGTCGCCGGGCCAGCTTCGGCCAAGGTCAATGCGATGGCCGGGGCGCTGCAAGACATGACCATCTCGACGCGGGCATTGCGCCAGGAAGTGGTCCACGTGCCATCACCGGGAAACTTCGATTTTTTCAATACCGTACCGGTTGTCTCGGATAGTGACATCTCGTGCTACTGCCGCCCCGAGCATGGTAATAATATTCTGGTCGGCAGTGAGGACCCGCAGTGTGATCCCAGGGAATGGGTGGACGATGAGGACTATCACCGGGAGTTCACGGAGCAGTGGACCCTCCAGGCGTATCGTTATGCCCAGCGGGTGCCAAGCCTCGAGATTCCCAATAGCCCCAGGGGCGTGGTCGATCTATACGATGTGGCGGACGACTGGATACCGATCTATGACAAATCGAGGGTGCCCGGCTACTATATGGCGATTGGTACCAGTGGTAACCAGTATAAAAATGCGCCGATTGCCGGCAAGATGATGGCCGCTTTGATCGACTATTGTGAGAATGGTAATGACCATGACGATACGCCGCTGCAGTTTACGCTGCCCTACATCGATCGGACCATCGATGCCGGATTCTACTCACGTAGGCGGCCGATCAATGAGCAAAGCAGCTTTTCCGTTCTGGGCTGAATAGACCCGGTTTGCAACCCGCCCCCCCAGCATAAGCCCCGAAAGGCCGGCATCTACCGTCCATGGAGATGCGGTAAGTCTCGCCGCCGACGGTTTGGCCGTGTTGCGGTCGTCCATACGGGAGTTTCTCTGCAGCGAGGCCATGCACCACCTGGGTGTGCCAACGACCCGGGCACTTAGTATCGTGACCACCGGTGAGGAGGTGGTCAGGGATATGTTCTACGACGGCCATCCCCGGGTCGAGCCCGGTGCGGTGGTATGCCGGGTTGCCCCTTCGTTTACCCGCTTCGGCAGTTTCGAACTATTCACCGCGAGGCGCGAATTCGCCCTGTTGAGACAGCTGGCTGACTACACCATCCGCCACGACTTTCCACACCGGGGCGAGCCCTGCGAAAAGGCCTACGTCGAGTGGTTCGAAGACGTTTGCCGGCATACGGCGGACATGATCGTACACTGGATGCGTGTCGGATTCGTACACGGGGTAATGAATACGGACAACATGTCGGTGCTTGGGCTCACCATCGACTACGGCCCCTATGGCTGGCTCGAGGGCTACGAGCCCGACTGGACACCAAACACCACGGACGCCGCCGGGCGCCGTTATCGTTTCGGAAATCAGCCCCGTATCGCGCTGTGGAACCTGATGCGATTCGCAAATGCCATCTATCCTTTGATCGAAGAAGAACGGCCATTGCGCGATGCGCTTGCAGCATTCTCAGACGAATATGCCCGCGGCTGGCGGACCATGATGGCCGGCAAACTTGGCTTGCGCCGATTCGACACGAAAACCGACGACACGCTGATCAAGGAACTGAACGACGTGTTGCAGCTGGTGGAGACGGATATGACCCTCTTCTACAGGTCGCTGGCCGATATAAATATCGACGTTGAGGCGGCTGCTGCGCAAAGCGATGAAGATCTCATGGCACCAATCACGGGTGCGTACTATGTAGCGGATGAATTGACTGGAGAATACAAGGCCCGTATGAGCGGATGGCTACGTGACTACATTAGAAGGTCGAGCCGGGACGCGTTCTCGGTGGAAACACGCCGCAATAACATGAACGCGGTCAATCCGAAATATGTCCTGCGCAACTATCTGGCGCAGCTTGCCATAGATAGATCGGAGCAGGGCGATCATGCCATGGTGGCGGATCTGCTCGACGTCTTGCGTTCCCCGTATGACGAACAACCTGACAGGCTCGAGTTCGCGAAAAAACGCCCTGATTGGGCGCGCAACCGGCCGGGCTGTTCCATGCTTTCCTGCAGCTCTTGACTTTCCCGGCGATAGCTCGAATTGCATAAAGAAATCAGTTTCCTCCCCAACCAAGCCACCGCCACGTTCGCCACAATCCGATGGCGGCATACAAAAATACAACCGAGAGTATCGGGATAAGAAATCGACCATCCCAATCAACAAAGGTCAGCGCCGAAATCCCGCTGAGGAAGAGAAAAGTACTTACCAGCAACACTCTAACGGGGCGTTGACCGTCGTCAGACACGGGTAACCCGATAATTGCAAAAATGTACGCTGGTACGAGATATACGATCGACAACAGGTTGTGTAGATCCGAAAAATAAGGTCGTACATGCGCATACAGATAGAAAAGCTTACGGCTCATCAGGGACAGAAAATATCCCGGTTGCTCGGCAACAAAACCTAAAACAGCGCTTACGGGATGGTCGAATTGGGCGCGGCTTTCACGGATGTCCGCCGCCGGTTCCAGAGCATTGCCCGCATAGCCCCAGATCACCTCACCGCTCAAGTAAATGTCCAGGACCCGCTCGTGACCAACCATAACCCCCAGAAGCTTCCAGCAGACCGGGGCGCAAATGACCGCCCCGACCGCGACAATGAGCATCGTCTTATGCTTCTTCTGCAGCCACAGCAGGTACAGGCCATATACGCCAGCGGCGAGGGCGAAGCCTACCCCGTGCGGCCTAACCGTGCAGGTGAATGCTACCACACACAGCGCCAGTGCCAATGAAGGCCCATCGTGCGTGCGCAACACGAGCCACATGGAGATCACCAACATGCTGGCAAATACCGATTCGGCATAGATGATGAGGTTCCAGTACTGTATATCGGGATACAGCGCGTACAGGAGTGCGGCGGTTAGTCCGATACGCGCACCGAAGAAGCGTTCCCCGATCAGATAAAGACATACGGCAGCGATGGCGCTAAGTGCGATCTGCGCCATCGCAATAGCAACCTTTCCGAGGCCTAGCGCAACAAAGGGTGTCACAAATATGCTGTAGCCAAGGTAGGAGCGCGCCTTGCCCCGCGGCAGCTCGCCGTTGAGGAGTGCGCTGGCGCTGTCGTAGTAGCGGCCGCTGTCACCTCCGTCGCTGATACCGATTACTGCCAGCAATAGCATACTGCACGCCAGTGCGGCCAGAAAAATTGCCACACTATGAATACGTTTCTGATCGAATCGCACGAGCAAGAAGGAAAGGCTGATTGGCCTGTATATCGCACCGGGATCCCGAGTGATGGCGCAGGGCAGATCCGGCTGGTCGCCGGTCTGATGCAATATACAGGCCGTTCACCTTTTGTTGTGACGCAATAAAAAGTCCTTGACCTGAGGCGACACCCGCTCCGGCCCCTCGATGAGGATGGAATGTTTGAGGCCATCCAGAGTGATCAGCTCGGAGTCGGCTAATTCATTTGCCATGAAGCGGTTCAGCAGCGGATTGCAGCCGGCGGTCTCTCCAAGCTCCGCCCCGCCGCGATGGAAGGCGTCGACCTGGTTGAGCACATGCTGCTTATCGCCGGCGAATACACGCATGTCGTGCAAGGGCAGCACGACCACGGCGGTGATGATCTTGACCTGTTTTGTCATGGCGGCAATCTTCACCGCGAACTGCAGCGGTGCCGGCATCATCAGGAGGTTGATCAAATGGTGCTCGGTTATGGCAACGCTTTCGAATCCGAGGCGGTCGGCAAGCATCGCTTGCTCGAGAATGTCCTTGTAAAGGCGCCCTCCGCCATAAGCAGAATCGGGATAGTCGCAGGATAGTTGTACGCTGAATTCCATGTTCAGTTTCCGAAGCAAGGTATCGGCCGTGGGTAGAGGATTTATTCGATCAATCTGCAACAGCGGAAAAATATTATCAAATGAATTATTTTGGGTGTTTAGTTCAAAAATATCGAGTGTCGCGAGTATTCATTTAAACGACATGTGGTCGACATGATTGAACTGTGATATACGTAAACAGGTCAAGAAGCAAACCAAAAGCAAAAACCAGAAGTACCCACACTTTCCCAACGCAGAACGGAGGACGAGATGAGATTCCTGAAAAATACAACGGTCGTTTCACTGGCAGCGGCGCTACTGTTTTCCGGTGCGATGCAAAGCGCCTCGGCGGACAAGCTGGATGACGTTATCGAAGCGGGCAAGGTCCGCTGCGGCGTCGTCCTGGATTTCCCGCCTATCGGCTACCGCGATGCAAACAACGAGCCCGCGGGTTTCGACGTCGAATACTGCAAGGATCTGGCCAAGGCGATAGATGTTGAATTCGAGATCATCCCGGTCACCTGGGCGGAGAGGCTGCCGGTGATCGTAAATAATCGTGCGGATGTTGTCTTCGGTGCGACTTCCGATACCCTGGAGCGCGCGAAGACCGTCGGGTTCACTATCCCCTACGCCATTTACTATGCCCAGGCGGTAGTCGGCAAGGATACGGGCATCGAGACCTTCGATGATATGAAGGGCAAGCGCGTCGCGGCGGCGGTCGGTACGGTTCCGGAGATCGAGTTTCTGAAGTATGCCGAGCAGTGGGGAACCAAGGACCTCTACCAGGGTTACCAGAGCGAGAACGAGGTATTCCTCGCCCTGGCCCAGGGTAAGGTGGACGCCGGCATAACCACCAACACTGCGGTAAAACCGATAGCGGAGAAATACGACAACATTATCGCCGGGCCGCGCATGCCGTGGACGACCGACTATACCTCCGTGGTCGGGCCGCGCAAGGACTTTGGTTGGCTCAACTACCTGAACCTGTTCGTCACCCATCAGGTACGCTCCGGCCGTTACCAGGAACTCTGGGACCAGTTCGTAGGCGGCGAAGCCCCCGAGCTCCGTATTCCCGGCGTCTTCTACTGAGTTGTGACATCGTCCCCGCCATCCGGCGGGGACGATTCGTCCCGTAGCGCGAGGCCGACCGGTTGGACTATACGTTTCATTGGCGGCCTGTGTTCCGGAAGCTGCCCGACCTGCTGGAGGCAGGGCTCGTCACCATGGAGGTCGCCGTCCTCGCCATGCTCGTCGGCGTTGTTTTCGGACTTGCCCTGGCGATCATTCGGATGTCGGGCCTCAAGTCCATCACCTGGTTTGCCGTCGGCTGGATCGAACTGGCGCGAAATACCCCGGCGCTGTTGCAGCTCTTTTTTTTCGGCTTCGGCCTCGGCGCTTTCGGCATCCATCTGAGCCCGTTCCTGATCGTTTTGTGCGGGCTGTCATTCAACAACGCGGGTTATCTGGCGGAAACGTTCAGGGGGGGATTCAACGCGGTGCCGCCGACGCAGGTCAAGGCTGCGCGATCACTGGGCATGACGCCGACGCAGGCCTACATGCGGATCATCATCCCCCAAGTGATGCGGGTGGTCTATCATCCCATGACCAATCAGATGGTCTGGTCCGTGCTGATGAGCTCGCTGGCGATGCTGGTCGGATATCGGGAACTGGCCGGGGAGACACAGTTCCTCGCCTCCAAGACCTACCGGATCTTTGAGTTCTTTCTGGTAACGGCGGTGATCTACTATGTCATCGTCAAGCTGATCCTTGCCGGCTCGCGGCTTCTGAGCTGGCGGCTGTTCAGGTACTGAGCCGCGCATCGTCTATGGATTCCGTATCCGTTTTCACTGACTTTCAGTTCTCCGATCTCGGCTTTTTGGCCGAGGCCGCCGGACGCACCTTACTGATATCCGTTCTGGCGATATCCATCGGGACCGTTCTGGGATGTATATTCGGCTGGGTTTTGTCCGCTACCCGGCTGGCCGGGGACGCGACACTCGGTGTAATTCTGGACGTCTTTCGCAGCGTGCCGCTGATTATCCAGCTCATCCTCTTTTACAACTTTTTCCCCATTATCGGTTTCAACGTCAGCCCGTTCGTGGCGGGCACCATCGTGCTGATTTTCTACACCAGCGCGCTCGTTGCGGCCGTTGCCCGGGGGGGCATAGATGCCGTGTCGATCAACCTCCGCCGGGCGTCCCGCTCGCTGGGCATGACCTACTGGCAGGACCTGAGATATATCGTCTGGCCGGTCGGCCTGCGCGCGGTATTGCCGTCGTGGGCGGGTGTTGCCCTCGGCGTACTCAAGGATTCGGCGCTGGTCTCGGTGCTGGGCTACGTCGAGTTGCTGCGCGCCTCGCAGATTCTCATCACACGGACACAGGAGCCCTTTCTGATTTTGACCGTGGTGGGGGTGTTTTACTTCGCGCTGTCGTTTCCCATCTCACGTATAACGGCCCGTCTGGAGCGCCGCTGGCAATATGATTGAGATCGAAGGCGTACGGAAATCATTCGGCGAGCTCGAGGTTCTCAAGGGAATCGATCTTGCCGTCGACAAGGGGGAAGTGATCAGCATCATCGGTGCCAGCGGCTCCGGTAAATCGACCATGCTCTACTGTATCAACGCCCTGGAGCCCATTGATTCGGGCCGCATACTGGTCGACGGCGTGAACGTCCATGCCGGGGACACCGACGTGAACAAGCTTCGCAGGAATATCGGCATGGTGTTCCAGCAATGGAATTCATTTCCGCACCTGACAACGCTCGAGAATGTGGCACTCGCGCCCAGGATAGTGCTCGGCAAGAGCAGGCAGGAGTCGAGGGAGATCGCCCGCAAGCAGCTCGAGCACGTTGGGCTCGCCGACAAGTTCGATGTGTACCCGTCGCGGATGTCCGGAGGTCAGCAGCAACGCCTGGCCATCGCTCGCGCCCTGGCGATGGAACCGGGCTATATGCTTTTCGACGAGGTCACCTCGGCCCTGGACCCGGAGCTGGTGGGAGAGGTCCTCGACACCCTGAGGTTGCTTAGCGAGGAGGGAATGACCATGCTGGTGGTAACTCACGAGATTGGATTTGCCCGGGATGTCTCCGATCGCGTAGCGTACTTCCACGAAGGTGTTATCGAGGAACTCGGTCCGCCGGCACAGGTCATCGAAAATTCCACCAGTGAACAAACCCGAAAGTTTCTGGCCAACGTGCGTTGAGGAGAGAGCAGACTTGAAGATTACCGGTATCAATGTTTTCCAGGTCGATCTGCCGCTCAAGGAAGGGCGATATGCGTGGGCGGACGGCAAGTCCGTCGAGGTATTCGACAGCACGGTGGTCGAGGTCCTGACCAGCGACGGGATGTCCGGATTTGGCGAGGTCTGCCCGCTGGGCCCTTTCTACCTGCCCGCGTTTGGCGCAGGTGCCCGCGCGGGTATCGGAGAGTTGGCGCCCCACATTCTTGGGCAGGATCCTACCGAGGTGCAGAAAATCTACTATCTGATGGACAAAGCCCTGCTGGGCCACCCCTACGTCAAGTCGGCCCTGGATATGGCGTGCTGGGACCTGGCGGGCAAGGTGGTGAACCGGCCGGTGTGCCATCTGCTGGGCGGTCGCTTCGGTGACTCGGTGGCGCTTTATCGGGCAATCAGCCAGCGGCCGGCTGCGGAAATGGCGGAGAACGTGGCCCGGTACCGGGCTGAAGGCTACCGCAAATTTCAGCTCAAGGTGGGCGGAGACGCCGGCGACGATATCGCCCGGATTAGAGCGGCAGCCGAGGTGCTGCAGCACGGTGAGACCCTGGTCGCGGACGCCAATACCGGGTGGCTGGCCGCGGACGCGATACGCGTCTCCAATGCCGTGTCCGATCTGGATGTCTATATTGAACAGCCCTGCCGGACCTACGAGAAGTGCCTGTCGGTGCGGGAGAACATCCATCTTCCCTTCATCCTGGACGAAAATATCGACGGCCTCGACATGCTGCTCAGGGCCCACGGCGACCGGGCTATGGACGTGATCAACCTGAAGATCTCCAAGGTCGGGGGCATCACCAGGGCCCGCCAGATCCGCGACCTGTGCGTGTCGCTGGGCATCCCGATGACCATAGAGGACAGTTGGGGCGGGGATATCATCACCGCCGCCATCGCGCACCTGGCCCACTCGACACCGGAGGCCTATCGCTTTTCGTCCACCGACTTCAATTCATACGTCACAGTGAGTAACGCCAGCGGTGCGCCGCAAAGGGCCGACGGGACGATGCAAGCCTCGGATCAGCCGGGACTGGGCATCGAGCCCATCAGGGAAGTTCTGGGAGATCCTGTCGCGAAATACGGCAGCTGAATCGACGATCGGTCTGCGATAGCGCGTGAGCCTCCCGATCGCTGACGGGGCGAGGCGCCTGCAAGCTACTTTGGCGGAAAGATCGAGAGTTCAGCGGTCTGGCGGCGCGACAAGTACTGCAGGAATCGCGCACTAACCTGCATGCTGTGTGCATGGGCCAGCCGCTCGGCCGAGTCCTCCTGCCGGTGCTCGATGGCGGCGATGATCTGGTGGTGCTCGTCGTTGAGTTCGGGCGGGAGCGTATCGCTGAAAGAACGGAAATAAAGGCGGAGGTAACGTCTGCCTTCGTCCAGCAGGCGTGAATTGAACTCGCTGAGGTAACGGTTCTGGGAGGCATTGCTTATGGCGACGTGAAAGTCGTGGTTGGCTTCGATCATGGCCA
>CAMYOI010000115.1:8012-17709 GCA_947259955.1 uncultured Gammaproteobacteria bacterium | reverse complement strand
AGATCCTCGGACTCGATTTCGCAGGAACGGTCGGGGCGGTCGGGAAAGGCGTGACGAGATTCACGCAAGGTCAGTGCGTCTTTGGACTGACACCGGGCGGGTACGGCGCTCACGCCGAGTACGTTTGTATCCCCGAAGACAGTCCGGTTTCCATTATGCCGGAGGGGAAGCGCTTCGATGAGGTCGTGGTTGGCGAGGGCGCCTGGTATGCGGACACGTACCTCAAGAAATTCAACCTCAAGCCTGGCCATAACATTCTGATCTATGGCGCATCGGGCGCCATCGGGACCTCGGCGGTGCAGCTTGCCAAATTCTACGGTGCCGAGGTGACCGCAGTCGTATCGACGCCCCACCTTGATCTCGCAAGACGCATCGGCGCGGATCGAGTCGTTGATCATACGGCCGAGGACTTTGTGCAGATCGGCGATTCCTTTGATTTCGTCCTGGATGCTGTCGGGAAAACGTCATTCTTCCGCTGCCGACCGCTTCTGAGACCTGAAGGGGTGTTTGCCGCGACGGATCTCGGGCCCGGCTGGCAAAACATTTTCCTGGCCATCTGGTCGTCACTCACCGGAAGCGGGCGGGTTGTATTCCCGACGCCGCGCAGCAGTCAGCCGTTCGTTGAGTTTCTGAAGGCCCGTATCGAGGCGGGCGAGTTCCATCCAATCATCGATCGAAAGTATCCGCTCTCCGACATTGCCGATGCCTACCGCTATGTGGAATCAGAGCAAAAGGCTGGGATCGTCGTCATCGAGGTCGTGCCGGAGGACGTTTTGCCGGATAAGGTAGCCCATAGTTGTTGATCAAGCCACTTGGCAGGACATAACTGCCATCAATGACGGCTGATCGCGGATCGGAGAAACTGAGGACATTCACTAGACAAATTCCCAATTTACAGATTTTTTCTCGTTGGCTACGAATTTTCCGCCCTCGTAAAATAGCGATTTTGCATAACTTTGAAAAATCGCTTGTACTTCTATACTGAGATCATCCCACCATTGTTCTGAAAAGAAAGTGTTCTCGCAATTTAAAAAACAATACTGAACAAAGATATCTCCTTTCTCATCATCCGACAGATCGTCGATACTAGTCACCACAGCGACGGGGTCGTTTTCGCCTTTCGACCAAACATAAACGATCGCTCCACCCTCGTCTGTGTTCCGGTATTTACAGCCCCTCGCGGTACGCGGTTTTAAACTCGTCAAGGGTTGCGAGTTGCAGAAAGACCTGGATGATATAGATCAGAATTGCGCTCAGGAGATGATGATAGTTGGTACAAGGTATTCTAAAAATGATTCATCAGCAGATCGTTTTGATCGCAAATATTCGAACCCATAGTGAAACGAAGCTGGAGCCTGCCAATCCGCCGCGGGTTTTCGGGTGCATCAGCACACTCCGCTACCACTATTTCTTGTGAAAGATCACCGAATCTTACAAATTGGCCGTGTGCAAATTTTACCCCCCGATAGCCGTGCTAGACTTTCCCCTCACCTTCAACTCTACGCCCTGGAGAGAAAGATGAAACCGACCAACCTGCTGCTTGCAATCGTGCTGCTGAGCGTAATTTCTTCTGCAGCAGTACATGTGTCTGCAACTGCGAGCGGCGATAAACCTTACCAACTCACGCTGTGGCGATCCGGTGATCCCGGGCAACAGATGATCCTGCGCGGGCAGGTCACATCAACAGACGGCAGGCCGATTTCCGGGGCAACCGTCGATGTCAGGCAGGCGGATGGAAACGGCGACTATCACAGCGCGTACCAGGGCTCCCTGATCACCAATAGCAAAGGTGAGTATGCCTTGAGTACCGCCGTACCCGGGAACTACACCGGTGCGCGCCACATACATTTTATCTTCACCCACGAAGACCACTCAACCGTGTACACCGAAGCGCATTTCAAAGGTGATGATGCCTGGGGCGAGAATCCGCCGGAAGACGCCGTGGTTCTGGAACAGGCTACGATCAAGGGAGAGACCGTACAACTCGGCACTTTCAACGTGGTGATGACGCCGTACTAGCGCACCTGAAAAAGGAGCACCAGAAATGTGCAAATCCATTGTTTTCAGGCAAGCCGCCATTGTTGTGGTGTGCCTGATGCTAAGCGTCCAGATATCAGCTGCGCAGGAACCGCAAGCGGAACTTCCTTTCCATGAGCTGTACTTCAGCCGTGCCAATTATGGAACGGCCGACGACGATTGGGGCCCGAGATGGGCGGTGGATTTTCCGGAATCGGAGCAACATTTCCTGGTTGCCCTGAAACGCCTTACCGGGATCGATGCCTTTGATCAGCACAACGCACTGGAACTCAAAGATCCCGATCTGAGGGATTTCCCATTCCTGTACATGGTGGAGGTGGGCTCCCTCGACCTCGACGATGAACAGGTCACGGCATTACGCGACTACCTGAACGCCGGCGGATTCTTGTTGATTGACGATTTCTGGGGCAGCTGGGCCTGGGACACCTTCGAAGAGCAGATGGGCCGGGTGCTGCCGGACCGGCAGATAGAGGAGGTGCCGCTCGGACATCCGGTATTTCACACCTTTTTTGATGTTGAGCGGATATTGCAGGTACCTAATGTGCACCAGGCCCAGGGCCCCACCCACGAATTCGACGGCAAGGTACCGCATGTGCGGGGCATCTTCGACGATTCCGAACGTTTGATGGCGCTGATTAACTGGAACACCGACCTCGGCGATGCCTGGGAATGGGCGGACAACCCGGATTATCCGTTGCGCTACTCGACCTATGCTTTTGAAATGGGTATTAACTTTGTCATTTATGCAATGAGCTATTGATCCCCGGTATGTTTGAGTTTCTGTTCAAATTCCCGGTTACGGATTATCAGCAGGGCAGTATTGAAATCAGTTATGGATGGCTGGCGTTTTCTCTGCTTGCGTTTTTGTTTCTTGCCTCATCCATCATTTTTCAGGTTTTGCGGGGACAGTCGTTCTCAGTACCCCTCCACCAAAGCCTGACGATTGCCCTGGTCCACGGTGTTCTTTTTGCATTGCTGCTTTGGTCTCTTTTCAATCCTGTCCTGCTTGTTGATCAGCCACGGGAAGAAGATGTACGGGTTGCGGTTTTAATCGATAACTCCCTGAGCATGCGGGTTGCGGACAATGGCGAATCCGTTTCCAGTGCTCTTGTCGAGCAGTTTTCACCGCAGAGGGGATCATTCACGAGCAATTTAAATACGCGTTTCAGCAGTGACTTTTACCGGTTCGGGCAAGGTGTCTCCACGCTGGACTCCGACCGCCAGTTGAGCCTGAACGGCGCCGCCAGCAATCTTTCCAAAGCCATTGAAGGCGTGGTTTCAACCTACGGTATCGATGAAGCACTCGCCATCGTGCTGGTCAGCGACGGACAGTTTGATGTGGAAGATGATTCGGAATCACTGATCGGTTTATTGCGCGATCGTGATGTTCCGGTATACAGCCTTGGAATGGGCAGCCCCATGAGCCAAAAGGATGTACGTATCACTCACCTGGAAGCGCCCAGATATATCAGAATGGGTGACAACTACCTTGCCCGCCTGAAAATTGAACACAATGGTCTTGCCGGCGAGTCGATCCGCGTGATTATGGATGACACCAGTCAGATCGTCAGCGAGCGCACAATCATCCTTGCAGATGAAAACAAGCCCCAATTTGTCGAACTGGAATACCAGTTCGAAGTTGCCGGGCCGCATGAACTCACATTCCGTATACCGCGCGCGGCGGATGAACAAATTACTCTCAACAATCGTATGCCCTTTTCCGTCGAGGTCAGCGGCGAGCCGATCGACATCGTCCATGTTGAAAGCGAACCCCGATTCGAGGTGAAATTCCTGCGCCGCGCTCTAGAGAAAGATTCAATCTTACGCCTGGCCTCTCTGGTACACACCTCCGACAGCAATCTGATCCGCCTGGGTGTGAATGATCCTGAAGAGCTGGAATCCGGCTTTCCCCGGTCCAGGGAAGAGCTGTTCCGGTATGAGGGCATCGTTTTGGGTAGCTATCCGGCAGAACGTTTGACAGACGAGCAATTGAACAACCTGCATGACTTCGTTTCCATACGTGGCGGCGGGCTTGTCGTGCTCGGCGGGCGTATGTCGTTTACTGACGGCGATTGGCAGAACACACCTTTGCAGACCATGCTGCCGGTGATGTTGGATTCCGCTCCCACCCCTCCGGCTGATCAGGTCAGCGTTACACCAACCGAACCCGGCCTGGTGCACCCGGTTTCAAGAGAGCTGTTCAATGAAGCGGACACGCTGTTGCCATTGGCGTTTACTAATCGTTCGTTGCGGCACAAGCCGGGGGCAATGGTGCTACTGAGCGGCTCCAACGGCAATGAAACCCGGCGTCCCGTGCTGACCGTGCAACGTTTCGGACGCGGTCATGTCGCCGCATTTCCGGTAAGAAACAGTTGGCGGTGGCATATGCGCCGCGACCTGGAGACTGACAGAAACCCCCATGGACATCTCTGGCGGCAACTCCTGCGCTGGACCACGCTTAATGCAGGGCCTGCCTTAAGCCTGGACCCGATTCCAAACGGCGCAGTTGGACAAGCCCTCGAGATTACCGCGCGGGCACTGGGACCGGATTATCAAACTGGCCGGCAGGTTCGTCCAATATTCAGTGTGATTTCACCCAGCGGTGCTGAAGCACAATATCCGATGACGGCGATTCCAGGCACAGACGGTCTATACAGGGTTGGCATGCAGCCTGATGAGGCCGGCCGCCATGAGCTCCGCCTGGGTGACGGCGCCATGGCTTCTGCAGCTGCTGTATTGCAGCATGTCGACATCACGGTGACCGGCAGCGAGTTTCTGCGCCCGGGACTGAATCCGGCACCTCTGCGACAACTGTCGGCAGCAACCGATGGCGACTACTTCGATCAAAGCGGCCTCGAGCAGTTGGTCGGCGCGATCAAACCGAAAAGCAGCGGCCAGCAGGAGCAGATCAAAAAGTCCCTGTGGGATTTACCCATCGTCTTTCTGCTGATTCTAACGCTGCTCGGCGCCAATGGGTGGTTACGTCGCAGGTGGGGGTTCAGATGAAGAGATCTTTGCTTTTTCTATATCTGTTCTGGATGGCTGCCGCGTCCGCTGCTGACAACCGTGCGCCCCTGCATCTGGTCATTGTCAGCGGTATCGGCGGCGAAGCGCTTTATTCCGAGCGGTTTGCAAGGTGGACCCGATCCATGCTGCAGATTGCCCGACGGGACCTTGGAACAGCGGATAGTCATATTTCCGTGCTGACTGAAAACGGCGCTGAAATCGACGGTATTGAAACCACCCTGTCCACCCGCGACAACGTTTTACAGGCTCTGAACAGCCTTACGGAAAGCAGTGAACCCACAGACAGAATCCTGTTGCTGATGATCGGACACGGCACCGCACGTGGAGAACGCATACTGTTCAATCTTCCAGGTCCCGACCTGTCGGCGCAGGAGCTGGCAGGCACGCTGAACACATTGAATCCACGCGATATTGCCGTGGTTAATACTGCATCGGCCAGCGGCGCATTCATCAACGCGTTATCGACTCCGGGGCGCGTGGTGATTACCGCAACCGCGGGCGCGGCGGAAAATCTGCATTCGCGCTTTGGCGGTTTTTTCATCAACGCCTTCGGCAGCGAGGCGGATCGGGACAAGGACAGGCGCGTATCGTTACTTGAAGCGTTCCAGCATGCGGTCAGGCGCGTCGAGGAAAACTACAAGGATGAGCAGAGAATCCAGACTGAACACGCTTTGCTGGATGATGACGGCGATCAGGCAGGCAGCATGGAACCAGGATCCGACAAGACGGATGGCGGCATTGCCGCCCGATGGTACGTGTTGATGGATGACAACCTGAAAAACGCCTCACAACAGCAACGTGAATGGCAAAAGCGCATCAACCAACTGGTGGATCAGGTGGAATTGATCAAACGCCGCAAACATCTCATGGCGATCGAGGATTACCGGGATGATCTTGAATCGCTGCTGATCCGAATTGCCCTGTACAAGCAGGCCATTCGAAGCGCAGGGCGGGATTCAACATGATCAAAATGATTAAGCTTTTATGCGTCTTTTCACTTTTCGTTTGCAATGCCCTGGCGCATGCAGCGAACCCGCAGGCCGAACTGAAGCGGGCAATTGAGCTTCGCATGCAAAATCAGTTTGCAGCCGCCGAACCGATTCTGATTGACCTTGCCACAGGCGCCGAGGCCGGGGAACCAGAGTCGGTGATGTTGATTCGCGCCAAGGCCGCCCGATTGCTGGGAGAAGCGGATCCGGCCTGGGTCAGGCAGGCGCTCGACCATTACCAAACCGCGTTGCAGGATTATCCGGAATCCCGTGACACAAAGCTGGCACTGGCCGAACTCCTGCTCGATAAATACAACAACACCGAAGCACTGCCACTCATTCGCGAAGTGCTGGCCGCAGATCCGGCTAACGTGAATGCGCTGTTGCTGATGGCCCGCAGTCAACAGTTCGATCACAATCCGGGGGCGGTGGCCACGGTCAGGCGTGCCCTCGCCCTGGAGCCCGAATTCGTTCCCGCAAGACTGCTGCTGGCCAGGCTGCTGCTGGAAGCGGACCGGCGCAAGCAGGCGAAAACCGAAATTGATCGGGTTTTACAGCTTGACGCGGAAAATCTCGATGCCCTTTCGCTTGAAGCGGCAATGCACCTTTTAAATAACGATGCCGCAGAGCTCGAGGAAAATCTGCAATACATCAGGAAACTTGCGCCGGGTTACCTGGATCTCTACATCACGCTGGCCGAGATTGCAGCGCAAAACCGTCTCTATGGGCGTGCCATGAGTTTTGCGCGCGAGGCGGTACAGTTGCAACCGGCAGTCGCCAGGGCCAGAGCCCTGTACGGAATGAACCAGTACCGCCTAGGACAGGTAAATGCCGCGCGGAAGAACCTTGAACTGGCATTCAAAGCCGACCCTTACGACGTTTGGCTGAAAAACACGCTCGAACTGCTCGATGCCACGCGTGACAATGAGCTTATCCACAAGGGTCGATTCATCCTGTCGAGCAATCGCCGGGATGCCCTGCTCCTGGCACCGGAATTATTCAGAATAGCGGAGCGTGCCTTCGACACTTTTGCCGAGCGCTACGACTACGCACCGCCTACGCCGATTCGTATCGAGTTCTACAAGGACCGGGATGACTTTTCCGTGCGCACCGTCGGTCTTGTGGGGGTGGACATTCTCGGCGTCTCCTTCGGTCCCACCGTGGCGCTGGTATCGTCGGAAGCGCTGCGAGGTGGCGTCAATATGGGCAGCGTGTTGCACCATGAACTGGCGCATACTTTTCACCTCGGGCTGTCGGCATCCCGGGTACCGCGTTGGTTGACCGAGGGACTCAGCGTATTGGAGGAACACCGCGGCAACCCCGGCTGGGGCATGGATGTGGACGGTGAATTCCTGAAAGCCTTTGTTGATGGCAAGCTGCCCCCGGCGAGTGAACTGAATCGTGCCTTTACCCAGCCCAGCTATCCGGAACAGGTGTTGCACGCTTATTTCATGGGCTTCCTGCTGGTGGAATACATCGAGACCGACTACGGGATTGAAGTCATCCGCAACTTCCTCGTGGACTACGGAAAGGGACTGGATACCCCAACGGTTTTGCAGCAGAACCTGGATATTTCCCTGGAACGCCTTGATCGCGATCTTGATGCCCACGTCAGGACACGCTATGCGCACATTATCGAGGCGACGGGTCTTGGCGCCACACCTCCCGACGAAAAGAACTACCTGCGATTGAAGTTCGGTGGCGAACAGGCTTTCGAGACCGAGCAATACGACAAGGCCAAAAAACTGTTCCAACGCGCCAGGGATCTGGTACCGGAATTCGCCGGCGCAAACAGTCCTTATCACAGGCTTGCTGAAATTGCATTGCTTGAAAACGATAGACCCGCAGCGGTCGGACACCTACGGAAGCTGATTGAAATCAATGCGGATGATTTTGAAAGCCACCAAAAGCTAGCACAACTCTATGCCGGGCAGGGTCAAATCGATGCGGCGGTGGAAACCTATACCCAGGCGCTACTGATCCATCACCACGACAGGGAATCGCGCGATGAGCTTGCGTCGCTGCTAGAGGAACTTGGCGATATGGACCGCACGGTGACCCAACGCCGGGCGGTGCTCGAACTCGGTCCAAGCGACAGGCCGGCGGCGCACTATCATCTTGCACGCACACTGCTTGCAGACGGTGATCCGGAGCAGGCCCGGGAACAGGTTTTATTGTCACTTGAGAATGCACCGCTGTTCGATGATGCGCTGCAACTCTTACTCGATATCCGAAGGCAGCAGGGGCACAGCGACCGGCTTGAGGATAGCGAATCCGTTAGCACCATTGAGGAGGAAGTCAGCAATGACTGAGCAGAGTTCCACGGCCACCATCGACAATGACGGTCAGCTGGCCGACCAGTTGTACACCGATTTCAACAGTGTACGCGCGGAAATCGGCAAACGCATCGTCGGTCAGGATGAAGTGGTCGAGCTGGTCATGCTGACGCTGTTGGCCGGTGGCAACAGTCTGCTGGTGGGCGTGCCCGGGCTGGCCAAGACACTGCTGGTTCAGACGATATCCGAAGTGCTGGATCTGAATTTCTCGCGCATCCAGTTCACCCCGGATCTGATGCCGTCGGATATCACCGGCACCGACCTTGTGCAGGAGAACCCGGAAAGCGGGGGGCGAGAACTGGTATTCAAACCGGGGCCCGTGTTCACCAATATTCTTCTGGCCGATGAAATCAATCGCACGCCGCCCAAAACCCAGTCTGCACTATTAGAGGCCATGCAGGAACGCAAGGTTACGGTACTTGGCCGGACCTACCCGCTGGATGCACCATTTTTTGTATTCGCTACGCAAAATCCCATTGAACTCGAGGGCACCTACCCGCTGCCGGAGGCCCAGCTGGACCGCTTCATGTTCGAAATCGACCTGAAGTACCCGAATGCGGAACAGGAACTGCAGGTGGTCACCAACACCACCGGCGCATCCGTGGCTGAATTGAAACCAGTGATCGCGGCGCAGAAACTTCTCGACTACCAGGCGCTGGTACGGCGGGTGCCCATCGCCGCAGCGGTGGCCGGATACGTCGTTAGCCTGGTTCGCGCCAGCCGTCCCGACCAACCTGACGCTATTGAGGCCGCGAAGAAGTGGCTGACCTACGGCGCCAGTGTGCGGGCGGCCCAGAACCTGGTGCTGGGCGCCAAGGCCAGCGCGCTGCTGAACGGTCATGCCCATGTGGGTTTTTCCGACATTCGCAAGGTATCGAGACCGGTGTTGAAACACCGCCTGCTGCGAAACTTTCACGCCGAAGCCGAACAGGTCACCACCGAGGCCATCATCGATGAATTGATGCAGCAGGTGCCTACCGCAGAGTAGCAACATGTACACGACCAACACCGGAAACGACCCACGCGCACTGCAACGCTTTATTGACCCCAGGATTCTGATGCGGATAAACAACCTGGACCTGGTTGCCCGTATCACCATTGACGGCTTTATCAGCGGATTACATCGCACCCGTTTCCTGGGCGTTTCAACCGAGTTCGCGGAACATCGCGGATATACACCCGGTGACGATGTCCGCCACATTGATTGGCGTTTGTTCGCCCGCACCGATCGCATCTTTGTTAAAACCTTTGAGGCGGAAACCAATGCCGATCTGATGCTGGTTCTCGATGCGTCCGGCTCGATGAACT
>CAMYOI010000115.1:0-7957 GCA_947259955.1 uncultured Gammaproteobacteria bacterium | reverse complement strand
CATCTCCTTTTCTCTTGGTACATAGATCCTATATTTTTCCTGCCATTGTTGGCTTAATTCATATCTTTCAGCGATGACGTTGACCACTGGATACCGCCATCCGGACGCCACCGCGATCGCATCATGGTCGCCATGGCACAGTCCTCAGCATCCGGTGGCAGCCATCTGGAATCCACCCTGCAACGCCTGGGAGAGCGACTCAGACGCCGCGGCATCGTGGTGGTGATTTCGGATTTCTACGCTGACACGGACAAGCTGTCCACAGCACTGCAAACACTCAGAGTCCAGGGACATGACGTCGTTGCCATTCACATACTGGATCCGGCGGAACAGGATCTGAGCACGCTAAGGACCGCTGACAACGATGGCGCCATGGTTGTAAAAGACCTTGAATCCGGGATGCGGATGGCAATCAAGACGGAACTCCATCAGGAAAATTATCAAACGTTGATGTCCGCGCATATCCGCTCGCTTAGGAAAAACCTCGGCAGTGGCGGCGTTCAATACGATCTGTTTTCAAGTCACGAGCCTCTGGATGCGCTGCTGTTTCAATTCCTGAACACGCGGGCCCGTCTCGCACGGGTGCGTTGATGGGCTTTCTGACGCCATTGGCATTCGCCGGATTGGCTTTACTTGCGGTGCCTCTATGGCTGCACCTGGTCGAGCGAAAGGAGCGGGCAGGACTGCCCTTCCCCTCACTCATGTTCCTGCAACGCATGGAGGTTAAACTGAGCAGCCGGAAAACCCTGCGTGACCCGCTGTTACTGCTGATCCGCTGTCTGGCCATCATATTTTGCTGCCTGGCTTTTGCCCAGTTTTACATTGAACGCGATCCGCTAGAAACAGCTGGGCCTGAACCCGTTTCGAGTACGGTATTCCTGGTGGACAACAGCCACAGCATGGCACCGGATGGTGATTTTGCCCCCGTTCAGTCACTGCTCGAGGCGGAAATCAACCGGCTGGAGGCGAATAGCCGCGCGGCACTGATCAAGTTTTCCAGCCAACCCAGGCTGCAGGTGCCGATGACCCATGAGATCGATACGTTACGGATTCGTGCCGACCAAATTGAGGCGAGCCATGCCGCATCCAACTATGGCCCGGCATTTGCACTTGCCGAAAGAGTGCTGGCATCGGAGCGCACGCAAACCCAGCGTATCGTGCTGATTTCGGACTTACAGCCGGATAATAATCCGGGATCGACGACCCCGGCACTGCGCGAGGGTATTGAATTGCGCATTGTTCAAGCGGTCAATAACGAATCCCCGGATTTCTGGCTGCAGCAAACGGTAATGGAACAAGTCAACGAAGGCAGCGAAACGGTTACCCGAGAGTTGACCGCCAGCTTCGAAAATGCGCTTGAACAGACCGTATCCCCGGCGAGGGTCGATGTAACTGTTGATGACTATGAGGCGGGAAGTTTCTTCTACGATCCCGGACAGGACAATTTTCCAGGACTCACCTTTGAACTACCGAGGTTCCGTGACGCCGGGATCAACCTGCAAACTGATGACGGGGTCTTGAACCACTTCATGGTGAATCCGGCGGACCGTCGCCAGTCCGCCCTGCTGGTTCACCACGCGGATGATGAAGATCGAATCCATTTTTTAAAGCAGAGTTTGCAACTGGCCCTGCAGGAAGCCTTCCGGCTCGCAAGCATCGGGATTGACCGGTTGGGCGCGGCGGATCTCAAAGAGGTTGATCTTGTGGTATTCGACGCCATGGATGCATTGCGCCCTGATATCGCCAACCCACTGGAAGATTATACAGCCACTGGCGGCAGTGTTCTGTACATCGCACCCCGGCGCCCGGTTCAGACGCTTGCGGACATTGTACCGGGAAGCTGGCATGAGGTTCAGTCCGATCACAGTAACGGAATGCAGTTCGAAAGCGGCCACCCATTCAGCCCAGGCCTGGTAAAACGCCTGGGCAGCAGCTTTTTTGCGGCGCCGGTCTATCAGCATTACCGGGTGGCAGCCCAGAACGATGATCAGGTGCTGGCCCGGTACAACGGCGGTGACATCGCATTGATCAGCCGGGACACCGGCGCAGGTGCAAGAATCATGGCGCTGACCACCCGCCTCGACTCTCAATGGTCCTCACTGCCGCAGTCACCCTCTTTTGCGCTGATGATCGACAGCATCGCGGGCTACCTGGGCAATCGCCCGACCTTTCCGCATCAGCTTAATGCGGGCACCACGATGCGACTGCACCACTTTGTAAGCCCCGAACTGCGCCAGGAAGGAACAGACCACCAGATCACGGTACAAAACCCTGAAGGACAAATATCAACTTTCAATGCGAACAATGATCGCTACCACTTTGCCGAGCCCGGATTTTACCGCATTCAGGCCAGCGGGGAACAGCAGCCGGTATTGGTGGCCGTGAACGTGAACAGTAGTGAATATTCAGTCCGGCGCCTTGAGCCCGAACGGTTCCGCAGTGGACTCAGCATATTGCCCCGGCGCGCGTCACCCGCCGAACAACCACTCCAATCAATGCAACAGGAAGCCGGTAGTGTCTGGTGGTGGCTGCTGCTGTTGGGGCTTCTGATGCTAGTATTTGAACCGATCATGGCGTCACGACCGATCATACGATCCGCGCCCTGAGCCGGAGTCAAACCGGGAAAACGTTTATGCACCAAGCGGAAAAACAACAGCCTGAATCAACAGACTTCATTCAAGAGTCTAAACCGTTCAGACGCCTGATCCGCCTCAGGCGAATCGCACTGGCGGTGATGGGTGGATGTGTCATTCTATGCACAACCCTGGTGCTTTGCGCGGTGCTGATGGACGTGGACAGATTCAGCGAAAGCGTGGTGGCTTACGCCCGCTTGCTGTTCCATGTTGTCGCCGCAGTCACCTTGATTCTGGGAACGGGTTTTGTAATCGCCCAGCGTCTGGACCCTTTGCGACTTGCCCGCCTGATCGAAAATCAAACCGGATCAAGTAACGCATTGCTGATCAGTGCGGCGGAGTTGTCGACCCGCGAATCGGAGAAAGTCGGACTATCGCGACGTGTTATGTCCAATGCGGCCCGCTTTTTGCGGCAACAGCAGGGCTTTGCCCATCACCTGCGACGCGGCGCGTTTACCTACACAGGTCTGGCGACCTTCACCCTAATGCTGACGGCGCTCGGTCTGTATTTCGCCCCGGCCGGCATTCAACACGGTGTTTCACTGCTGCTTCCGGTATCGGACAACCCCGGTGTGATGCCCTACCGGCTCTCGGTTGAGCCCGGAGATCAGCATCTGCCGGCAGGCGGCGATCTGGCTGTCACCGTCAATACCGAGGGCTTTTCACCAGACCGCATTCATCTGCATCACAAGACATTTGCCGATGCTGAATGGCAAGAGGTCGCCATCCCCCGGCAACGCCGCACCAACGACTATGAACATGTACTGCTGGCCATTGATCAGCCGATAGAGTACTTCGTCAGCGCTGATGGCGTGGAGTCCGAGCGATATAGGGTCACCCTTGAGCAGCAGCCCAGGGTCTCCCGCATCGATCAACAACTGCATTTTCCAGCGCAAAGCGGAAGGGCTCCGGAGTGGCAATACGATCGCGGCGATATTCGAACCGTCGACGGCACCCATGTGAAACTAGCCATTCAGGCGGAACATGCACAGAACCCCGGACAACTGCGTCTGGAAGATGATCGTATCATCCAATTGAAACGGGAGAACGATGCCTGGACGGCTGAGATTTCCGTTCTGCAGGACGATAGCTACGTGGTGGAATATGCGCTGAGCAATGGCGTGATGACGCCCGCTTCAAGGTCTTACCGTATCGAGGCCTTACCCAACACCCTGCCCCGCGTCAGCTTACTGGCACCGGCCGGTGATATTGAAGTTACACGGGTGGAAGAAATCGAATTTTCCCTCGAGGCCCAAGATGATCTGGCAGTCAAAGACCTGGAGCTGGTGCTGTGGATCAACGGCGAGGACAACGAGGTGCTGGGCCTCGCCGATATGCATCAGGGACATGCCGAGATATCCGTCGATCAAATTCTCTATCTGGAGGATCGTGACGTCGAGCCCGGCGACAGCATCGGCTATTTCGCCCGTGTGCGTGACAGTGATAACGGCCAACTGCGCGAAGTGACAAGCGATATCTTTTTCATGAAAGTACGACCGTTTGATCAACGCTATCGCCAGGGTCGCGGCGGAGGAGGTGGTGGCGGAGCCGGTGGCGCAATGGATGGCATGCTGACGGCGCAGCAACGTCAGCTGGTGGTGGCGTTGTTCAAATTGAACCGCGATGACAAAAGCCTTGAGCATAACGATCGCCTGTCCCGTGGCGACAAGCTTGAGCAGGCCCAGGCCGGACTGCGGGACCGGGTGGAGGCGATTCTGAGTCGCATCGGGGAGCGGGATCTGTTTGCCCTTGATGAGACACTTGAACGCATGCTGGACGCCCTGCTAAAAGCCGTTACGGAAATGCAGAAGGTGGAAGCATACCTTTCGGCGATCGCTTTCAGCGATGCGCTGCGACACGCCCGCTCGGCGCTTTTTCATTTGCAGAAAGCCGAAGCCGGCATCGACGATATCGTTGTAGCGATGAACAACCAGGGCGGCGCGGGGAGCGCAAGCGATCTGACCAGCCTGTTGCAACTGGAGATTGATCAATTTCGTTCGCGCTATGAGGAGGTCCAGCGCGGTCAGTGGCAGAGCACTGAGAAAGGGATCGATGAGGCCTTGCAAAAGCTTCGCGAACTGGCGCACAGGGAACAACTGCGCCGGGAACGGAATCCTTCCCACAATAATGTTAATGACGATTCAGCCAGCGAACTTTTGGAAAACGTTGAGGAACTGATCAGACAGCTGGAACGGTTAACCTTGAAAAAACCGGACAATCGCCTGCAGGATGCGCTTGATGCAGCCCGCAACGCATCCCAGACGTTACGCGAGGCGGAAGATGCAAACGCCAGATCCGAGGCCATGCAACAATTAAGGGCCGCAGAGCAGATATTGCGGAACCGAACCGGGCCGGTGACCGAGGGTATCGATCGCGCCATGGCCCAGGCGGCAGAACTTCAACGCCGCCAGCAACAGATCATGCGAAACCTGAGCGACCTGGAGCAGGGCGATAACGATGTTCGCAAGCTTGAAGATGTCATCGAGGATAAGCGATCACTTGGAGAGCAGGGCCAATCACTCGATCAGGTACTGGCCGGGCTCGGACAACAAGCCGATGATCGCGAAACCAGCGCAGCCCTGGACGAATCGAGATCGCGCCTTGACATCGGCAACCTGCAGGATCGCCTGGAAAAAAGCCGACGGGCGCTGGAAAACAATCCCGCCTCGGCTTCGACCGCCGGTGAGATGGCGATCCAACAAAAACTGTCGGAAACCCTGAGCAGTCTGGAATCGGCAAGATTAATGGCCGCCAACGCCGAAGCCGGCCGCCAACGATCAGAGAATCAATTGCGCGAACTGGTTCGAGAGCAGGACCGATTACAGCAGGCGCTGCAGCAAGCTCAGGCCGGAGCAGGTCAGCAGGCAAACGGCGCCTCGGAGACCGGCACGGGTTCGGCAACCAACCAGGGTAATGCAAACGGCTTTAGCGACTTTACCCGCATTGACTGGAGGGGCCTGTCAGGGGTGTTCAGTCAAGCCGCACAACAACTGGATCAACTCCTGCCCCGGCTCAGCCCGACACGGGACGACAGTCGGGACATTGCATCCATCGCCGATACGCTGCGCAAGCTTTCGGACCTGGATGAGCCCGCCACACTGATAAGGGAACACGGGGCGCTGGTCGATGCATTGAAGGACCTGGCAAGTGAATCCGTAGCAGGAGAATCTGCCACGGACTCACTTACGGTACGCAGGAACCCATTGGTCCGCAATCAACGGGACAGACGCCGCATTGATGAATACTTTATCGGCTTAAGCGACACACAACAAACTGACTCAAGTGAGAAGCAACCATGAACAGATCTTACTTTATTAGCCTTTGTCTGATTATTTTTACAGCTGTGCCGTTTATGAGCATAGCATGTGAACACAGGGAACCAACACGGCAGACCGGAATGGGGCCTCACTTTGCCCATGAGGCAACCGACAATACGCAACTATGGACCAAATCCGATCCCGGCGAGCCGGTCTTTCTGCGCGCAAGGGTTATCGATACCTGTGGAAAACCGCTGGCCAATGCGAGAGTACAGCTGTGGCATGCGGACCATGATGGCATGCACCATGAGGACCGCTGGCGAGCGGATTTCAACACCGATGACAAAGGCAGCTTCAAGGTCACCACGGTAATGCCCGGTTTTGCCGGTGGTTTACCCAGGCATATTCACATCATCGTCAACAAGGGCGGCTA
Source organism: uncultured Gammaproteobacteria bacterium (assembly GCA_947259955.1). Classification (GTDB taxonomy): domain Bacteria; phylum Pseudomonadota; class Gammaproteobacteria; order Arenicellales; family JAANXG01; genus JAHEKE01. Next base: position 1,634 of record CAMYOI010000115.1, on the reverse strand, counting down.
CACGAAACTGGTTACACGCATTTTTTTCAAGAACGACCCTTCAGCCAGTGAATGGGACGCAGACCTGATCATGAATGTGGATGAGGTGCAACGCAATGAGCGGCGCGGGTGGGTTGGCAGTTACGAGTTTGTATTGCAGCCGGAAGGTTGAAGATAAATTCGCAGAGGCGCATTAAAAATGCCCTGGGCTCATAGACAGGTACTGGCACAAATGGCAAACGAGGTGACCATCAGCAACGGATTCGAGAGTATCGGCATTAGATTGAATCAGGCCCAAACCATAGAACACCCAACAATGGTTAATTTGATTTTGGCCCACCGTTAAATTTTGCAGATTTACAATCGTGCCAAGGCGTGGATGGTCCAGCCATCGGACTGTACCTCATTGGCCTCGGATGGCGGGAATCGGGCCCAAAGCGGGCGGCTGGAGACTCATACCTGATCGGCAGCAAATTGCCCGGAGCGGCCACTCGAGGTAAGGAGCACGACGGGCTCCTACCTACTCATTCCGGACGGTCGCACAATTTGGAAAATCCGCAGGTTAAGCCCACGGAATGACACCGAAAACCCTCAAATCCTGCTCGATCCGGTAAGACTCATCGAGGCCCTTTAAGTCGTAACGGGTGTATAATGTGCTGGTCATGCAGATGTGCAGTATTTGACATATGTCGGATAGCCAACACAAACGCGGAGATCCTGCCACCAGCTTGAAGCGGCTACGCAAAAGAGTGCTTGGTGGCAGCTACGTGCTTCTTGACAGCATGGCCGCTGATGAACTTGTAGCGGCGCAAGATCTGATATTCAAAGGCGAAGCGGAAATAGTTCTCTCAGCCTGCAAACCATTCCTAGTGGCTAAGATGGACAGAATAATCATTGCTTAGGCGCATGTGCTGTTAGGGCTATCGCCGATTAGTTTTGTCAGTTTTGTAATGAGCGATTCGAAATTCTCTGTGATTATGCTCGATCCACCCCTTTATTGTGTAGGCATGTGCGTGACATCTGCTGGCGTGTAAAGCCCAATCGTAATCCCGGTCAATGCGAATACAGAGGTGGGATAAATCAAGATCTACAACTACAGAAATACACTTATGATTCTAGATTTACTGTCCAACCGACGGGGAACCACCTCTGATCACAGTCGTAGTGAACTTTCCCCTCTCAGATGAAACAACACTCGAGCAGTTTAAAGAGCTTATGCTTAAGACTGTTCCAACTTACCAAGCCATTCCTGGCCTACTTCGAAAGAATTACTTGTACGATTGGCAGCGCTCTGTTGGTGGCGGGGCATACACTTTCTCGTCGCGCGCGGAAGCAGAAGCCTGTTTCTCGTCGGAATTCGTTGAGAGAGTAACAAAAAATTTTGGCGCACCTGAAATAAGCTTTTTTGAAACTCCTATCTTAGTTGACAACGAGCACGACGTAGTGAAGTCATAGGGTGTGGCACGGCGCTGGAGAGATGTTCATATCAAACGTGTGGCAAATTGTAGTACTTTCTCTGAGCAACCCGTGTTGTCCGATTCATGACTCTCAGAGTTCAGCGAACTCTACCTGAGATAAGACATACGGGGTCGCTGTAATCAAATGCGTTGACAGCACGATGTATACAGCTTCATGTCATTGCGGCGCAGTCACTC
>CAMYOI010000114.1 GCA_947259955.1 uncultured Gammaproteobacteria bacterium | reverse complement strand
TGCGCAAACTCAAAATACTGTGGTTCTTGGCCACAGGAGTGGTCATTGAGCAGTCAATTTTAGAAGTAGCACCATGCTAGAATTTTCTGGGGGTCACGCAGAAGGACACGAGTAGCCATTGCATTGACGGGATCGACTTCTGCAGCAGATGCACTCCGTCCAGCAGCTTCCCTTCTTCAACCACTTTCCCCGTCCCCGGATATCAAGACGGAAAACCACGCACAGAGGAGGCAGACGCTCAGCGTATTGACGCTCACTAGCCCAAAGCGTTTAATGAGCTTACGGTAGCGGCTTATTCTTAACCAGCAACCGAACGATCAGACTTTGACTCCTACTCTATGAGCCGCACCAACGAACCAAACACCCCGCCATGGGTATCCGTCATGAAAGTCGGACATTGGTACCGGATATCTGGGGATCACCCTGACCTCGGCCTCCCGCTTACGCCTGTTGGCACTCGGTATCTTAAGGACCATGACCCGGCTGACAGTGCCCACATCAACCCGGCGCGGGGCATTGAAGTACGCCTACGCCGGCTGGCAGGTCGGTATGTAAACGCGCCTTGGAGTGGCAGAAACGGTTTTAGGTCCATTACAGAAGGCTGGAATGGTGCAGTACTGGCGACAAGGTTTGGCAGCTGCGGGTCCGTGATTGTCTTCGGTGGGGGACACAACAATTACTTCGGCTCCGACGTTCATGCATTCGATCTTGGGACGCGCCAGTGGGCACGTATCTCGGATGGCTATGTATCCGGTCAGCCAAACGAATACGGTGCCGGAGCCGTGTATCCGGAATCGATTTATCCGGATGGCTCACCCCTGCCGCCTCACACTTACGAATATGTGCAATACGACCCCGTCGGCAACGACTACCTGTTGTTCAAAGGGCAATCTGAGCTCGGGCCCGAGGTAAAAGCCACTCCAATCCCACACATGTTCAATATGGACACCCTGACCTGGCGCCGTGGGCCGAAACATCCGTCGGCGATTCTCAATTCCGGGGGCTGGACGACCTGGGATGCACCGCGCCGTGTCCTGTGGGGAAATTCCGGTGACTTCGGCGGGGGGAATGCTTACATTGGTTTCAGCCCCGATGGTGACAACGGCGACGGCACATTCGGCGCTTGGGGGCCACTCTATCCTAACAAATGCCCTGGCAATGCCAATCACAATGCGATGCAAATCGATCCACAACGCGACATTATCGTGGTGCTGGTCAACGCACGAAACACGCTCTACGCGATCAATCCCGCCGATCCAGCAGCGCCGATAAAGCCTCTGGTGTCAAGCGGCCAGCAGCCGCAGATAAGGGAATATGCCGCGATCGAATACGCGCCAAATCTGGACAAACTTGTGTACTACTCCGGATACCATGGATCAAACATCTACTCGATTACCGCACCACGGGGTTCGACTTGGGCGCAACTAACCGGTGGCAGATGGGTATGGCAAGGGCTTTGCGCTGAAACCAATGACCTCGATCCGGCCGCCGATGCACAAGCCGCCTCTGCTTACAAAGCCCATCAAGGACACACCTTTGGACGATTTCGCCTGGCCTCTTTCAAAATGGTTGATATCGCAATTCTTGTTCGTCATATCGACAGCCCGGTTTACGCTATACGCCTATCATAGCATCGACGAGCGTTTTTGAACCTTAGGGCAGAGTCAGGCGCTCGCGCAGCAGGGCACGTTTGCCCGCATCGAGGCCGAGTTCCTAGCCAGGTAGGCGTCCGGACCCCCGTATTCGGTATCAATGGTATCCAGCGCGGATTTCCATCATCGGGCGGACCAGTTCGGGGTGGAGTTGGCCGTCAGACTCCGGGCCGTAAAGGACCGATTTGCGTTCAGGAACTAACGTTCGGAGCCGATGGTTCTGATCGGTGGCTGTGGGTCGTGGCGGGCGGATGCACCAATAATTCCAGCGGTCCGCAAAGAGTATAAACCTGCCGGTTATTTGAATCTGGCGACCGTCTCTTCATGGCCGGGTCCCGACTCCGCAGTTCAGCGAAATCTATCCGCCCGAGGCCGATTTGCTCTGGCCGCTATGGCGGGGACAGCCGCCAGTCGAGCTCACGCAATATCGGTACTGGTCTGAGAGGCTGGACCTGACCCATTCTTACCACTCGCAACCAGAGCACGTTACGGCGCACGCCCTAACCGGTCTTTCCGGGAGCCGAATTATAGCATCTGATTTCGGGAGCTTTCGGCCAATAGCTGCTGACCATTGATTTAGATCGACCGACAGAGAACGGCAAAGTGCGCGGTGGGATTAGGACCGTTTCTATCATTCCGCAACCGCTGGCCGGGTTTGGAGCTTTAAACGAGCCTGGCGGAGTCTCGATTCTAGCCATTTGAAATGGTTGTAATTATTGGGGTCCAGATTCCACTGGTGGCGATTATCATGGTCAGCCGCCAGAGTTGATTCATACAGTTCTATGGCCCTCGGCAGGTCCTGTTTGATCCCACGTTTACCGTATTCAAAACGCATAGCGAGTTCCCGGGCAGCATTAAAGTGATTTTGGTCTACGGCAAGATGTAAATAGTGCAGCGCCGCTTCAAGATCGATTTCGGATGTAAATCCCTTCTCGTAGATTTGAAACAGGCGCCAGGAAGCCGCGCCATGGCCCAGCGCTGCCGCCTCATGTAACCGAGTGATGGCTTCCGAGCGGCTATCCTTACCGTGGCCGGCGAGCAGTTGAAGGGCATAGCGATAGTGTGACTCGGCATCGTTGCGTTGCCCAAGCTGTTTCAGTTTTTCATCACCAAGCAGAGCGCCACCTGCTTGGTCCTCTAGTCGCTCGATGTAGCGGAGTTGACTTTGCAGGTGTCGTACTCGAGCCCGTGCGTCGTCACTATCAACGCCCTGGTATTGCTCCATGAAGGCATTGATCCAGCGCTTCGCCTTAGGGTAATCCACCGCAAATCCTTCCCGACCGCTCATATAGTTATTGGTGAGGCGGTCCATGGCCGCCGGGTCACCTGATTGAGCAGCTTTAGTCAACCATCGCTTCGCCGCGTCAAGGTTTTTGGTCACCCCATTCGAGCCAGTTCGAAGCAGGACGATTAGTTCGTCTCGGGCAGTCTCATCACTTTCTGCCACCTGTTCCATTAAGGATATGCTGAGGTCCCGTACGCCCGGACCGGGCAATTGACTTTTGAGGTAGCGCTTCGCCAGCGACTTCATAATGTCTGGATTGCGATTACTGAGCCCGAGTTCCCAGGCATCCAGCTCGTCTAGACGTTGCTGATAAACTGCAGCATCGATCTGCAGTGTGCGCTCGTTCTCCGAAAGCTCACCGGCGTTGGCCAACGCCTCATAGTATGACCGAGCATTGGCCAGATCCACCGGATATCCCATGCCACCGGTGGAGTAATGCTGGGCAAGCCGGAGTTTGGCCATCCGAGAACCATTCTCGGCAGCTTGCTCCAGCCAGCCGTTGCGCTCGGCGAGCAGGTCTCTCGATTGCGTACGATAGATTTCCCGCGACAGCATTTCGACCAACGAAAATTGCGCGGGCCCATGATTGCCCTCCGCGGCTTGATCTAACCAGTGTCTTGCTTCCGCCATGGTATCGGATCCACCCAAACGCATGAGCTCTCGGTAAAGGGCAAATTGAATCGCAGCGTCTCCCTGCTCTGCGCCCCTGCGCAACCAGTTGAGTCTTCGCTGGCGATTTGGCGTATGGTCAATCAGCCACGCAATTGCTTCCACGTTACCGCTACTTGCGGCACGTTCGTACCAGTACAGCTGATCGCGACTCGTGCTTTTGGCAACGCATATCTGGGCGTGCGCGCTGCCAAGTTCAGCAAGCGGTCTGCAGACAAGCACCGGATAACTGAGCCAAAGGAGCGCACTGATTAGCATGACTACGCCAGTGGCGAGTACCGGTTTTCGCCATCGCGCTGCAAAGGTGATGACTGGATGATCGCCTCGCAGGAGGTGGCCGGTGAAGAGCAGTACCAATACGACATGCAGAGCTACACAGTAGATCGTTAACTCGGTGTTGCTGAATGTATTGCCGAACAGCTCGAAAAGATGAGCGCTGCGCGAGGAATTGTGTCCACCTGCAATGTAAATGGGAAAGTAAACACTAACCAGAAGCGCGACGATCGGGATCGCGAGCAGCCAATGCCGAAGCGGTGGTTGTATTCGTTGCAATGTCCTGGCGGCTAGCCAGGCCAGACCCCAGGCTATTGCGCTATAGACAAGCGCCGGTCCCAGTGCAATCAGTCCGAGAAAGATTCCTTCACGGTCCAGCGTAAGGAGACTAGCCACACCGAGCACGAGTAACACAATCGTTGGCGCGGTGCCGCCGGCGACCGGCGTGATCCACACCACGGGTACGGTGTGCAGCATTGTCAGCAGCAGCAACCAGCGCGCACAGCGCTCTTGAAACCCAGGTTTGATCATCACATCGCCACGCAACTTGATCTCATTAAAGAGTGTAGTCAATGACTATGCCCTTCTTCGCTTGGGAGAAGCATCAAGCGTTTTATATGTTTACTACGAAACTTTGGGTCGGATCTAGACTTTATGTGGGAGATAAACCGCTCAGGGCAATTGTAGGTCTCCCGTGATCAGATCGGGATAGACAGAAATGCATCGTAAACGTTCAAATCCGAAACTGCCGACCGGCCGCAATGAAGTCTGTAGGAGCCGGTCGAGCTTCTCACGCTGAACGGCCGGACCTGGCCGGTTGCAGCCCAATCGGCGCAGCAAAACTATGCTATCCACGTTTGAAATCCACTGGCAGTTGAGAGATCCATAGCGGCCCATCACAATTCATTTGTTGATATCAGGTTGAATACTAAAACCTCCTGACGCTTTAGGAAGGACCTGGACGTCTTGCTCGAGGTCAATGTTTCTGTCATGTCCCAACGAGTTACAATTGTTCTCAGTGGATAGAGCTGAGTAAGGCACGGAGTGATTGTTTACGCTGTAGTTGCGTAAATACGTTGCAGTTTTTCAATGAAACTGTTTGATTTATTAGCTTTGGTGCCTGTAGTACCTGTGTTGCTGGACTTCACCCCTGGTGCAATCCAGAAAGCATAGAATATTGATGCGATAAAGTTGTAACCGACAATAAAAAACGGCCTCTGGCTTGGTAGAATTGATGAAGACCAATCCAACAAATCAACCAAAAGAGACCGTTGCCATGAAGTGTAGCAAAGCCGCCGTTCATCGTAAAACCCATTGTATTCCCGAGATCAGGTTTGAGGATCAGTGATTGACCTCGTTCGCCGGATTGGTGGTGTTTCAGTCGCTGTTCAGTCATATTGGCCTGAAGCAGCACCTGTCCGTGTGTTTCCGTCACCTTGCCGTCAGCCCGATCTATGGCCACGGTGTTATTGTCATGTTGCTGATCGTTCATCTTCTTTTGGGATATCGCCGGCTCCAGGATATGCGCTATTACCAGGGCGATCCCATGGTGTGCCACCTGCTGGGACTTGAGCGTCTGCCGGATGTGGCGACTGTCAGCCGTACCCTGGCAGGTATGGACAGTCAGGGTGTGAACAAGCTGCGCCGGCTCAGCCGGCACCGGGTGCTGGACCAGATCGGAGATATGGGGTTTGCCCGCATCACGCTGGACTTTGACGGCTCTGTATTGTCTACCGGCCGCTTTGCCGAAGGCACGGCTGTGGGTTTCAACAAAAAGAAGAAAGGACAACGCAGCTACTACCCGCTGTTTTGTACCGTCGCCCAGACCGGCCAGGTACGGGATGTCTGGCATCGACCGGGCAATGTGCATGATGCCAATGGGGCCAAGGCTTTCATTCTGGCCTGTATACGGGAGATCAAGGCGATTTTGCCGCATTGTGTCATTGAAGCGCGCATGGACAGTGCTTTTTCAGTGATGACATTGTCGGTATGCTGGACACCGAAGGCGTGGAATTCACTATCAGTGTTCCGTTTGAACGCTTTACCGTCCTCAAGGCAGTGATCGAGAATCGAAAACGCTGGCGTCGTCTGAACGGGCAGTGGAGCTTCTTCGAATCCAACTCGAAGGCTTCCAGTTGGATTCGAAGTGGTTCCTTCAATCGAGAGGCCGGATATAAGACTGCAACTTTTCCTTAAGGTACACAATGATCTTTATCTTGCATAACGCGAGGCGGACCATATATGTATATTCCGGACGTAGAATCGTCAAGATTTTGGGTAATGTTGCGGCCGCTTAGGGCCGCTAAGGAGCCACTCGACCTCGGTCATTCTGCAGTACCCAACATCGGATAACAGCCTATTGCGCCCTCAAATAATATGAACACCAGCCCATCAAATAGCGTGATCACTCTCACTAGCCCGGTTCATTCTTTAACACGTAACGACGGGTTGCGGCTCGCCAGCGTTGGCCGCTCAACCAGAGTTCGATGAAGCGGTCACAGTCGGTGACCTGGCAACCGCACAGCATGGTGACCCCCTGTTCGAACAGAGGCTCAGGCAGGCAACTGGCCGTTGGACCGATCAGGCAGAACCGTTCCACCCCCGTTGTGTGCGTCAGCACCGAGTCGAGGGTGTGATTTACCAGCGTCGTGCCGGTACACAGTACCTTGTTGCATCGGGAAAGGCGCGACGGGTCGAGCGTGACCTCCAGATTATGGTCTTGCTTCAGCCACTTCTCGTCGAGTTCGATGACGGTGAGCGGGATATCGAGAGAGCCGATCTGGTCCACTAGGGGCGGAAAGTAGCCGACCATCCCGACATGGTCTCCCGGTGATAGATCCAGCAGATCGATAGTGTGGCCGATTTCCGGTAGCGGGCGTCCGCTTTGCCGAATGACAATCTGGCTGACGGCGTTGACGGCAGCCAATCCCAATGCGCGCTGCCATGATGCTTGCCCGGTATACAAATGGGCCATGTCCAGCGGCGATGTGCCTTTGTACCGCTGTCCACTTATCGCGGTCTTGGCACCTTCCAGAGTGTTGTCCATGCCCACGTAGGTCAGGCCAACGGTGTCGTCCTCGAGCACGATGAAACCGAAATTGCTGTTGTTTGCGTCGTCTTCCCGAGGGGCCACATAAATATCGCGGATTGGGGGCAGCGTCTGGCCATGCCCTACCCGTTCGATCAACGTTACAAAATCCTGGGCTATCGATGTCATGTTGGTTTGTTGCACCTCTCACTCCAGTCCCCTCTCCCAGAGAGAGAGGTTCCTTCGGTACTCAGTCCACGCAACGCCAGCACACCCCGAACTGGATTAGCCTTGAATCTCGATACCGATCCTTAGGAAGCGATGCCAATTAGGCCATTGTGCTGCCGAACTCGTGCTCGACGGCGACGAATGCTCAACGGAGGCGCTCTCGCACCCGTAAAAGGCCTTATCCGTGAGCCGCGCATCCAAAATTCTACCCGCCATGACCCTGTCAACCTGGCCCGCGTGCCGCCCGTGAGCGCCTTGAGCACATTGCCGGTGAACGGCATAGCGGTTATCCTACCTTTCGGTTAAGAAAAGAGTAATTCGGCCCACAGATAGTATCGACAGTATAGATAAATTCACGGTTGAAGTACCATACGTAAGATTCGCCAACTCACCGGAGAGCTTCACGTTATTACGGAGCGCAGTTGTCAAGGCGTATCAAGGCACACAATACGAATCTCTTCTTGATTACTTGATGGAATACCGGCTCCTTACCTACTCCGACATCCACGATATGGTACGCAAATCTGTGGACAAACTGCGCAAAAGTAGGACGTATCGAGTCGTAACCGTATTGGTGAGAGGCTTGTCGAAGCTAACTTAATTTTGTCGCGGACGATATCCTCGCTTGTGCGGTTAGCGCAAGGTTCAAATGACGCCTACGCCATGGACACAAGAAACTGGCTGCCCGACGATTGTCAAAGTTAATTTTTGTTACGCCTAGCTATATTAATTCCCCAACACGGGTTCAATTCGCTCAAGCTTCGCTACGTTCGTTGCAAGCTGTAGTAGGAACGCGATATCAACACATCGTGGTTGATGACATACCACGCCCTCCGGGGCGATTTTGTCGATATCTTCCGGACCCACGCTTCTTCAACGCCGTGCGGCAGATTTATGCTGCGCCAAACATTCGTATGTTCCGAAGATATGGCCAGAGTAGCAATACGGCGACTCTAGCTGCTGTTAGACACGCACAATCCGTGGGTGCCGACTTAGTATTCGTTCACCTGGATGACCAGACTTACGTTCACGAATTCGGTAAGCTACTCCCATTCGCCATTCATGCATTTCGAGAGATGCCGAAATTGAAGTGTGTGCATCTGAGTGGATATCCGCTCATCGATAAGAACTGCACAGTCGAGCTTGACAACCATACTCACATTGCGATATCAGAAGATGAAATCACTTTTGATTGTGTTCGTCTACTTCCTTTTAGGTTTTCGAACTATTCACTATGGGCAACGGACATGAATGAAGAACTGGTGCGCGGCCAATATTGGCCTATTGCATTGTGGCTTGCGATCTATCGTGTTGACTTTCTGGAGGCGCTACTGACACATCGAGAGGTCACTGCCTTGAAGACACTCGGGAACGTCGAGACGTATTACAGGCAAGAGGAAAACCTACGACAGTTTCTGGCACTATATGGCGGCCAGATTGGGTACATCAACATGCAGTTCGGCGGCTTTGAGATGCATAGGAATCCAGACTGGAGAAAACTTGTCGAATTGCCCAATGAGCCGATTCTGTAGGGTCTTATTGTTCCATCAGTTACCAAATGAGCCGAAACGCTCCGTTATCTCATCGCAGCATGGATAATATGAACATAGGGTGTCTACATGTACCTTGAAACGAGCAGAGCGGCAGACTTCAATGTCACCCCATCGAAAGTCGATAGTGTACCGCAAGCCGATTTTTCTGGGATTGTAGTCACGTACAACGAAGGATCTCGCCTACGTGCTTGCCTGGACAGCCTCGCCTTCTGCAATTACCGGACCGTCATCGATCTCGGCTCAACAGATAGGAGCGTAGAGATCGCAGTGCAATCTGGGCAAAATCTTCTGGACTAGAGAAGATTTCGACGAAGTGGCAATTCGTCTGAAAGAATTTATTTTGTTTAACCGCAAAGCGGAAATCTCGGGGGCTTGCCCCCGAGCTGGATAGTGCACAATGGAGTATTCCATTGTGAGCTATCCCAGTTATGGAGCTGCAGAGAAATTCGCACCATGTATATCGGTTAATGTATCACTATGTATGGATACCGAAGTATCGGCATAAAGTATTCAGTGAGCCGTATCGTAAAACATTGAAGGGAATCATAGAGAAGATTGGGTACGACTACGATATTGAGATAGTGGAGCTGGAGATACCGGTAGATCATATTCATCTGGTGGTCAGAGGGGAGCCAAGCAGGGCACCGAGTGAGATCATGAGGGTCATCAAGAGTATAACGGCGAGGGAATTTTTCCATCGATATCCAGAGATAAAGCGGCAGTACTTTTGGGGCGGTAAATTGTGGACACAAAGTTATTTTGTTGAGTCGATAGGCAATGCGAATGAGGAGGCGATACGAGAATATGTTCAGAATCAACTTACAGAGCTCGATAAGAGGGAAAGCAGATCAAAGCAGTTGGGTTTGTTCTAAAACTCGGTAGCTTGCTGCCGAGTTTTTTATCGAAGCAATTGGCTTAGGTCTGCACGGGTTTGGCCAGTTCGGTGGGTTTGCCTTGGTGGCAGACCTGTATGGCGCGCTCGGGTGCGGCGGCGGGATCGAAGCGCAGGGTCACTTTTTCTCCGACCA
>CAMYOI010000113.1 GCA_947259955.1 uncultured Gammaproteobacteria bacterium | reverse complement strand
GAATCCCAGATCGACCCTGTCTCCGACCTTGTGGATCAGCGTGCTGCCGTCGTTGACGGTGGACAGCTTGACGTCGCGGTCGCTTCCTTCCACATCGAAAAACACCTGCCAGAAACTGCCCTCGAACTCCTGCTGCTTGATGTTTGCACCGATGCGGTTATCGAATTCCGAACCGTTGGCGATTTTCAGAGATTCCGGTCGAATGAAGACATAGGCTTCGTCCCCGGCACTCAGCCGCTCCGTGCCTTTCGACGTGCGTGCACGAATATTTCCGGCTGACGTATCGACCAGTGCGTAGTCTCCGGAGATCTCCGACACCTTGCCCTTGAACAGATTGTTCTCACCGACAAATGACGCAACGAAGGCCGTTTCAGGCCGATCGTAGATGGTGTTGCCGTCCCCCACCTGCTGAATTATCCCCTGGCTCATCACGGCGACGTGATCGGACATGGTCAACGCCTCGCCCTGATCGTGGGTGATGTAGATGAACGTAATACCAACCCGCTGCTGGATGGCACGCAGTTCGGTGCGCATGTGCTGACGCAGCTTGAGATCGAGTGCGGACAGTGGCTCGTCCAGGAGTAAAACGTCCGGCTCGGCGGCGAGCGCACGCGCTATCGCGACGCGCTGTTTCTGTCCGCCGGACAATTTATCAGGGCCGTGGGACGTTTGTTGGGACCGATGCCGGCCATGTCCTGTCCGCCGATCAATACCCTGCCTTCAGAGGGTTCGGAAAAACCCGACACGGCGCGCAGCAAGGTTGTCTTGCCGCAGCCGGACGGTCCAAGAAAACTGAAAAACTCTCCTTCCTGGATGTGGATGTTCACGTCCCGGGCCGCGACAAAGTCCCCGAACCGGATCCATACCTTGTCGAGTTGGACGTCAGCACTCATTTAACGATCTCCTCCATCGGCTGCAAGCCTAGGGATGTAACGCGCCCGCGAATTTCTCGCGGACCGGTCTTGATTATATTTTTAACGGCATTGTAGAAAAAAAATAGCCCCCGAGTCACCCCGGAGGCTATTTTCAACACCAGCGACCTGGGTTTCCGCTACGCATTCACGAACTTGTTTCTGAACTCGGTCCGCACGTCCGCATACCACTGAGGCTCTGCCGGCCAGGGATTGAGATTGGCTAGGGCATCGCCAGGATAGGCCTCGGCGAAATTCTTTTTGTAGTTGTCGTCCGTGTACTTGTCAGCACCGAGAATGGCGGAATTGTAGCCGTGGATGTTGATGGATTTGCCGGCGACTTCGGGTTGGAACACGTAATCGATCAGAGCGTAAGCCTGATCGACGTTGGCCGCCGCGGCCGACATGGCGATGCTGTCCACCCACGCCATAGCACCCTCCTTGGGGGCCTGATAGGTTACGGGTTCCCCGGCGGACTTCATGGCCAGCACCGGACCGTCCCAGGTCTGTCCGACGACCACGCCGTCGTTCAGGAAGCCGTTTTTCTGACTGTCGGTGTCGTTCCAGAACAGCTTGATCTGGGATTTCTTGGCGATGCAGAAATCCGTGATCTTCTGCCAGATCGGCCGCATGGCTTCTTCACTGCTGTAGGCCTTCCATACATCACCCGGCTCCAGTTCACCAATGGTTTCCATGTACAGACCGGCGCCCAGCATACCGCTGTGCGGCCGTATCATGGTCTTGCCCTCGACCTCCTTGTCCCAGATGTTGCCGTAGCTCGGCGTGCCGCCCGGCGGGCTGTACATGTCCGTACGCCAGCCAATGGCCTCGGTACCCCAGATGAATGGCAGCCAGTGGGAACCCTTGCCGCCAAAGTTCCATTCCATGTCACCGACTTTCAGCATGGCCGGATTGACGTTGCCGAGATTCGCGATGCGGCCGTAATCGAAAGGCTGCAGCAGATCGAGTGCGACCCATTGGCCTGAACGGTTGTTGGTCGGACTGCACAAATCCACGCCGGCACCCTTGGTGGCTTTCATCTGGTTGATGAGTTCTTCGTTGGAACCCAGTTCCTTGTAATTGACCTGGATCCCGGTCTTGGCATTGAAATCCTCGATCACCGGAGCCGGAATGTAATCCGTCCACATGGTCACGTTGACTTCACCGGACGACGCCAGCACCTTGGGGCTCACCACCCAGGGTCCAACCGTTGCCGCGGTGCCGGCTATCGCAGAGTTTTTTATGAATTTGCGCCGTGATTGCGACGGCTTGTCGGGTTTGCTCATTGCTTACGTCTCCTCCTTCAGGATTGGATTTACCTCGGTCTAATACCGATGCAGCGTGTTATCAGTGCGTTGCAAAGATGCCACATGGCCGCAGGTAGTGTGCGCCTGCAGCCGCAATCTGTAAACATAATCCAAAATGCCCGGTTTAAGCCACCCTAAATTTGCTCATTCGCGCCGGTTCGATACCAATAAATTCCCGGTTTTCGGCGTAAACAGGGCGTTCACGCTGTGTCACGGTGGCCCACTGCTTGCCCGGCAACCCGGAACGGCTTTACGAGCCATTGTCAAACCCCGCATGTGTGTGCTGGAATCCGCGCTTGCCCAATGCTGTTGAGCTGCTACCGACAGTTATGCAAACGCAACCGAATCCCTGGAGACTTCATTGATGATAAAAGCGGTGACTTTCGACCTGTGGGATACCCTAGTCGACGACGATTCGGATGAAGCCGTCCGTGCCGCGCGGGGCTTGCGTTCAAAGAAGGAAGAGCGCCGTTACCAGATCTGGGAGGCGCTCAATGCCATCGAGCCGATCGACTATGATCGGGTTGCGCTGGCCTATGACACCGCGGAGGCGGGATTCAACGTGGTGTGGAAGGAATGCCAAATCAACTGGACCGTGGACCAGCGTATCCGGGTCGTGCTGAACGGCCTCAAGCGCGAGGTCGGCATGGACGTGTTCGAACGCCTGGTGGAAAATCATTCGGATATGGAAGTCGATATTTCACCCGAGCCCATCGACGGAATGCGCGAAGCGCTGAAGGAACTGTCGACCCGATACAAACTCAGCATAGTCTCAGATTCAATCGTCACGCCGGGCACCGGTCTTCGTAAAATCCTGGAAAAGCACGGTGTGAAACAATACTTCTCCGGTTTTGCGTTTTCCGACGAGGTGGGCCACTCGAAACCGCACCGCGCCATGTTTGACTCCGCCGCAGAGCAGCTCGGGGTGGACGTGTGCGAGATCGTGCACATCGGCGACCGCGACCACAACGACGTAAAGGGGCCTCACGCCATCGGCGCCAAAGCCGTCCTGTTCACCGCCACACGGCCCGATGATCGAAACATCACGACCGCGGACGCCATCTGCGACACGCACCATGACTTGCCCGCCATCGTGGACCGTCTCGCCGCGGAGACTGCTTGAGTCTATTTTGCATGCCCAATAACCCACATTTTCTGGTGCTCGACGGTTACTCCAAAGCCGGCCGCGAGGATTTGGCGGGCGGCGGCGCAACCACCGCCGGCGAGCTGTACCGCAGGATGCTCGAAGAATGCTCTCCGGGCTGCGCGGTCGATGTTCTGTGTCCCGCGGACCCGGCCGCGAGCCTGCCGAGCGGGGCGGCCATCGATCAGTACCACGGCATTGCCTGGACCGGGTCGAGTTTGACCGTATACGACGATACCGCGGAGGTCCGTCAGCAGATCGATTTCGCCCGTGCCGTATTCATGGCCGGCGTACCCAGTTTCGGTTCCTGCTGGGGCGCCCAGATCGCGGTCGCCGCCGCCGGCGGCCGCTGCCAGGCCCATCCGCGCGGCCGCGAGATGGGTATTGCCAGGAAGATCGCACTCACACCGGAGGGCATGGCTCATCCGATGTACCGGGGCAAGAAACAGGTGTTCGACGCCTTTATCAGCCACGACGACGAGATCACCCACATGCCCCCGGGCGGCCTTGTGCTGGCGGGTAACGACTTTACGCGGGTGCAGGCGGTGTCGGTGACCTGGCGGGGTGGAACCTTCTGGTCGCCGCAGTACCACCCGGAGTACGACCTGCACGAGCTGGCGAGATTGTGCTTCTGTCGCAAGCAAAAACTGGTCGACAAGGGTTTTTTCGCCGACCTGGACGACGCGCAGCGCTACGTCGATCTGCTGGAGCGCCTTCACGATGATCCGGAGCGAAAGGATATTGCCTGGCTGCTGGGCATCGACCAGGACGTGATGAATCCCGATATTCGACAGGCCGAGGTCAGGAACTGGGTCGACCTGTTGGTTGTGCCCGGCATACGCACCTGACCATGGCGGCGGGAGAGGAAATCGTCCCGATCGTGGACAGGCAGGACAACGTCGTAGACGAGGTGCCCCGTCACGTCATGCGCTCCCAATCGTTGCGACACCGGGTAACCTATATCTTCGTGTTCGATTCCGACGGCCGATTGTTCGTGCAGAAACGCACCGCCACCAAAGACCTTTATCCGGGGTATTTCGACCTGGCGGCGGGCGGAGTCGTCTGTGTCGGCGAAAGCTACGAGGAATCCGCCATCAGGGAAGCAGAGGAAGAACTCGGCATCCACGGTACACCGCTGGAAAACCGATTCAAATACTACTTCGAGCAGGACGACAATAAATGCTGGGGCATGGTTTATTCATGCACCCACGACGGACCCTTCGAACTACAGGCGGAGGAAGTCGAGAGTGGAGAGTTCGTGGATATCGACGCAATCATGAACGGCGGCCTCGCTCCGGTCACCCCGGACACCCTGGCCGTGCTCAAAAAACTTCTTACGGACGTGGAATAGCCCGAATTGATTCATCGCGGCGAGGGCGCCGCTCCTACAAACCATGGCGCGGCATCGATGATTCTTGTGGGAGGCGGGCCTCCTAGGAAAATTTCGAATCCGTGGCGACGAAATCCTGCAGCAAATCGAAGAATGCCCGGATGACCCGCATTTGCCGCCGGTCCTTCAGGCACACAACGAATTCAACATCTTCCAGCCTCACATCGCTGACCGTCAGCCCGTGCAGGCGATTATCGCAACCAAACTCGCTATGCGAAACAACCCCCACACCCAAACCCGCAGCTACCGCTTCTCTTACCCCTTCCCGGCTGCCGATCTCCATAACGTCGTTGATGGGTATTTGCATCTTTCGCATGGCGTCGACGAACAGGGCTCGGGTGTTCGATCCCGATTCCCTCAAGATCAGTTTCTCGTCTTTCAAATCGCCCAGGCGGATGCTGCTCCGCTTTACCCAGGGGTGGCTGCGATTCACAAAAACGATTAGACGATCTGGTTTCAACGGCACCGAAGCAAGCCGGGGATCATCCCCCGAAACGTTGGGAAGAACGGCAATGTCGCATTTGCCGGATATCAGGGATTGCAGCAGCTCGCGGGAGTTTCCGAACGAGATCGACAGCTGGATACCCGGATACCTGCCCTGGAAAACAGCCAGGATGGGGATAATGTGATAGGGAGAATCAGCCCCTACCCGCAACTGGCCGGTAATCAGTTCGCGCGCAGAAATGAGCAGTTCCTCCGCTTCCATCTCGATCTTGAACAGGCGCTGCGTTATATCGAGCAAGGAACGGCCGAACTCGGTAAGCTCGACCCCGCGCCCGCGCCGCTCGAACAGCTTGACACTGTAGCGCTCCTCCAGTTCCTTGACATGCGCTGACAGCGTGGGCTGAGAAACGTGCAGGAACTCGGCCGCGCGGGTATAACTCCCATGGGTTGCGACCGCATTGAACGCGCGAAGGTGGGCGTGATTGATCGACATGCTCTATAGTTTACATAACCACTATCGATTTGCTTTATGTGAAATAACTACAGTATAAATATCAACAACTTACAACTCTACAGCGAGGTTTACTTGTGTCCGTCTCGTCCACTTCTCCCATCACTGCCGCCGCATCTCCCACCGGGGATCCCTGGCTACTGACACCCGGCCCCTTGACCACGTCGCCAACGGTCAAACAAGCCATGCTGCACGATTATGGCTCCAGAGACCGCACTTTCATCGAGATCAACGCCCGGGTCAGGAAACGGCTGGTCGACATCATCGCCGGCGCGGAATCACATATATGTGTTCCGCTTCAGGGCAGCGGTACTTTTGTTGTCGAAGCCATGCTCGGCAGCTTCGTACCCCGTGACGGCAAAGTCCTAATTCTGGTCAACGGGGCCTACGGCTATCGCATGGCGAAGATCTGCTCCTACCTGGGGCGCGACCACCTGATCCAGGAGACCGCTGAAGACGTCCCGGTGGACTTCGAGCAGCTGGATCGGACGTTGGCATCGGACGAAAACATCAGCCATGTGGCGGCTGTGCATTGCGAGACCACGTCGGGCATTCTCAATCCGATTGAAAATGTCGCCGATGTCGTTGCCAGACACGGCAGGAGTCTGCTGATCGATGCCATGAGCGCGTTCGGCGCCATTCCCCTGTCCGCGCGCGACGTCAGGTTCGATGCCGTTGTCGCTTCAAGCAATAAATGCCTGGAAGGTTCTCCGGGCATGGGGTTTTGTCTGGCCGAACGGGGTGCTCTCGAAGCTACCCGGGGAAACTCACCCTCGCTTTGTATGGATCTATACGATCAATGGCGTTCGATGGAAATTAACGGGCAGTGGCGTTTCACTCCGCCGACGCACGCCATTCTTGCGTTCGATCAGGCCCTGAATGAGTTCGAAACGGAAGGCGGCGTTGCAGGACGCGGTGGACGATACCGGGAAAACTGCCGCATCCTCGTCGATGGCATGCGCAAACTTGGATTCAAGACGCTACTTCCCGATGAGCTGCAGGCGCCGATCATCATCACCTTCCACATGCCCGACGATCCGAAATTCGATTTCAATCGCTTCTACGCCAATCTAAGCGAACAGGGCTATGTCATCTATCCCGGCAAGCTGACGGTGGCGGACAGTTTCCGTATCGGCTGTATCGGGCGGCTCGGCGCGGAACAGATGCACGGCGCCCTGGCCGCCGTCGCACGCGCGATGGCCCAATTCGATTGATTCATTCGCGCCGAACCACGAGACGTTCAACACGACAATATCGATTTCAGCATTCCTTAATACGAACGCCCAAACCTGCTGGGCTACATGTAACCCGCACCACTGATCGGTTTCATCTCAGTCCAGCGCTGTCCTAAACCGGCACTGAGTTCGATCGCCAACACACGCACATCAAGGCGCCAGGCCCTTGGCTTTCAGTTCCGATAGTGCCTTGTCGGTTTTCTTGAGGTGGCCGAGGCCCATACCCTGCAGTACGTGGTCGGCTTTGCTGAACTGGATGTTCTCGTAGGTAGTGATTTCGATCCGGTTGCCCCATGGGTCGAGGAAATCCAAAAATCTCGAGTCAATAAGTTCTACGCCAATCTGTTTCAGCCGTGAACGCGCAAGCTCCTTATCATCAACGGCGATGCCGAAATGGCGATTCCGGTCCGGACCCTGGCTTCGGCCGGTCATGAAGTTGATAAACTGGTCGCCAAAATAAATAAAAGCGGCCGATTCGGATTGGCTTTGTGTATCGAATTCGAGAAAGTTGCCGTAAAATTCGAGCGCCTCTTTGATATCTCCAACCTCTAGGGCGACGTGGTTGATACCCACGGCTCGGGCTTTCCGATCACGATTCTTCGATACCACACCATTCTCCCGGCGTTGGCTAAATTGGCCTTGATTTGAGCTGACTAAGCGCCACGTTCACGCCGTCACCTTAGGTATCGTCGCTGTCGACGATGACTGCGAAGAGGTGCCGAGCCCGCAGTAAATGGTAGGGGTGGCCACCCATCGAGTACGTATCCCGAGATCCGCTGTGAATGCGGCCACCCACTTCGATACCACGCCCGTGAAAAACCCGCCCAACGACAGGGCGGCGCCTGCAAACGGCTTACCAGTAACGCACTCTGCCCACGTCGATGTGTACGAAGTTCGACTTGCGGTAATAGCCCACTCCCCCCATTTCAAGAGATTTTGCGATATCCCGCAGCTTTTTCGTGTCGACATCGGTCAACCTGACATCCATGGCGTTGCCAAGCAGATGCTGGCTCTTTTTTGCGACACCGCTGCTCTTGGCACGCAGCATATCGTTGGTCTCTGGAGAACGATAAGCCGAAATGACTTGATAGGTCCCGTTGCTGCCAGCGACGCTCTTGATCGAATGCAGTACGTCGAACACCCTGGGGTCCATCTCGATCGATTTACCATTTCGAAAATCCGCCAGAAACTGGTTCAACTCACGCAGCGCGTGGGAATCGTATTCACCGTCCTTGTAGTAGCAGACCTCGATGCTTTCGCCGGTATGGGTATGGAAAAATTTGAGCGTTTTCTCGTCTTGAGAGGCATTTGCAGTCAGGCACGCGGCCATTCCCGCAACGCAGAATATCCTTGATATCAACATGATTGGATTCGAATCATCGCCTAGTCAAAAGGGATCCGGACGGTTCGCCCGTATTCGGACCTCGAAGAATACCAATTAACATAGCACTTTTTCCAGTCCGGCGCCGTTTCCGCTTGCATCGGCAGTACGATACAGGCTCGGGTATGATATCGTAATTCGTATTCGGGGACGCATCGGGCGGACGGCGCGCCATCGGAGCGCCGTCCCGGTTGACGATCTCGAGCAACCCACACGGTGGAAATCCCAAATGAGCACATTTCAGACAATCACGCCAGTCGATGGCTCGGTATTCGTCGAGAGGTCTTATGCCTCGGATGCTGAAATCACCAATGCATTGCAACAAGCGCGTCAGGCCCGTAGTGAATGGGTAAACACGGACGTCCGCGAGCGTGCGGCTGTCTGCGCCCGGGCAATCGATGCGTTCGTCGTTAGAAAGGACGAGATCTCCAGGGAACTGACCTGGCAAATGGGCCGTCCCATCTTATTCGCACCCAGCGAGGTCGGCGGTGTGGAGGAGCGCGCGCGCTTCATGATATCGGTTGCCGAGAAATCGTTGGCCACGGAAGAAATCACGCCCAAACCCGGCTTCACCCGTTATATCAAGCACCAACCCGTCGGCACCGTTTTCGTCGTCGCGCCTTGGAACTACCCCTATCTGACCTCTGTCAATGCCATCGTCCCGGCGCTGCTGGCCGGCAACGCGGTGATCCTGAAGCATTCCGTTCAAACTCCGCTGTGCGCCGAGCGCTACGCGCAGTGTTTCCAGGAAGCCGGGCTGCCGGAAGGCGTATTTCAGTATTTGCACACCACGCACGACTCGACCCGGCGCATCATCCAGTCGGATGAGATCGATTTCGTCGCATTTACCGGCTCCGTGCCCGGGGGCCGCAGCGTCGAGCAGAGTGCAGCAGGAAGGTTCATCAATCTCGGCCTCGAACTCGGCGGCAAGGATCCGGCTTATGTCAGACACGATGCCGACCTCGAACATGCCGTCGAAACCACCGTTGATGGTGCATTCTTCAACAGCGGCCAGTCCTGTTGCGGCATCGAGCGCATCTATGTCAGCAAGGAATTATTCGAACCATTCGTGGAAGGCTATGTGGAACTGGTCAGAAGCTACCAGCTGGGTCGGCCGGACGATCCGAAAACGACCCTGGGGCCGCTGGTCAAGGCGTCAGCGGCCGATTTCGTCCGCAGACAAACCGCCGATGCGGTCGCGGCGGGCGCACGGGCGCACATAGACCCCAGTTCGTTCGCGATGGACCAGGCTGGAACGCCCTACCTGGCACCCCAGGTCCTTACCGGGGTCGATCACTCCATGGCGGTCATGACGGAAGAAAGCTTCGGCCCGGTAGTCGGCATCATGCCGGTCAACGATGATGCCGAGGCAATACGGCTGATGAACGATAGCGAATTCGGCCTGACCGCCTGCGTGTTCACCACGGACGCGGATGCCGCGGTCACGATCGGAGACCAGGTCGACACGGGCACCTGGTTCATGAATCGTTGCGACTACCTCGACCCGGCGCTGGCCTGGACCGGGGTAAAGAAATCGGGGCGGGGCTGCACGCTTTCCCATCTCGGTTTCCATTATTTGACCCGACCGAAGTCGTACCACCTGAAGACACAGCTAAAATGAGGCATCTCGGCGCGGGGCGCGCATCCCCAAAGATCGCTGAATACCAATCCGACAGGTAGGAGCGGCGCCTCGCGCCGATTAATCGCGGCGAGGCGCCGCTCCTACAATGGAATCCTAGTGTACC
Source organism: uncultured Gammaproteobacteria bacterium (assembly GCA_947259955.1). Taxonomy (GTDB): domain Bacteria; phylum Pseudomonadota; class Gammaproteobacteria; order Arenicellales; family JAANXG01; genus JAHEKE01. The sequence continues at coordinate 389 of CAMYOI010000113.1, read as the reverse complement.
CCGCCTGGTGAGAAATGCGGGCTAGCCCCAATGGTGAAGGATTTGCGCCGTCGCCTCGATCCATACTGCCCCCCGGTCAGGGCATGGCGTTGTGCATCGGGCGCCTGATTTCCTGGGCGACGTCGGCACGGCCGAAAAGCGACTGAGACACGTTGGGTTCCTTGTATATGAATATCATGAGAACCATGAATGACACGACAAGAAAAGCACTGAATGCCCTGCCGATTCGTATCAGGCGCTTACTGGGCAGAGGTTGATACACACCGAACTGCCGCGGCTCTAGATTGTCCTGCTCGTGCATCTCCACTACCTGTCTTGAGAAACTCCTCACCCAGGCCGGAATCTGACGTTGGAACATATAGTTCGAAAAATGCGCTTCGATGACATGG
>CAMYOI010000112.1 GCA_947259955.1 uncultured Gammaproteobacteria bacterium | reverse complement strand
CGGGTTTACGTGCACTGCACGGCGGGCGTTTGCCGCGCGCCGGCGGTGGTGATCGGCCATCTGGCGTGGAATCAACGAATGGGCCCGAAGGCGGCGATAAAGTTCGTCAAAAGCCTGCGCCCATGTTCGCCGTACATCGACAGTATTTACCTGGTGCACTTGAGCAAGACCTACAACTTCGACCGCACAAAGCGCCACCGGTAGGATACGGTCTGCGGACCGCCGAAACGGGCCCGGAGCCGGCGAATATCGTTGCCATCGCCATTTCAGGGTGCTTTAATGGGTCAACGCCCGGGGCTGAGCAAGGCCCCGCACGCAAAATGTGCGCGTCGTTAGAAAATCCAGCCGAGGAGGAAGAAGAATGTCATCCAGCAAGCTAAACCAGCTACTTCACCGTAAAGGTATCACCCGTCGTCAATTCATGGTCAGTGCCGCGGCGCTCGGACTCTGAGATTGGGAATCGGCCACGGTTCGACCACCGATTCCCTCGATCCCGGAACCTTCGAAAACCTGTATATGCAGCTCGTCGGCGGCGCCGTCTACAACAAGTTGACCGAAGTGGCCAATGACGGTCAACTGGTGCCCGAAATCGCCGAATCCTGGGACGTGACGCCGGATGCCACCCAGTGGACGTTCAACTTGCGCCAGGGCGTCGAATTCCACAACGGCAAGACCCTTGACGCCGAGGATGTGATTGCCTCTTTCCAACACCATATGGGCGATGATTCGACTTCAGCGGCGAAAGCGATCCTCGATCCGATTGCCGACATCTCGGCCGACGGTAAGAACAAGGTCGTGTTCAAGCTCGAGTCGGGCAATGCCGATTTCCCGTTCATCGTCAGCGACTACCATATCGCCATTCTGCCGGCCAAGGACGGCAAGATCGATCCGAGATCCGGCGTTGGATGCGGCGCTTACACGGTCGGCAGCTATGACCCCGGCGTACGCACCGCCCTGAATCGCTTTGCAAACTACTGGAAGTCCGACCGCGCGCATTTTGACGAGGCCGAAATGCTCGTAATTATCGACGTTGCAGCGCGCACCAACGCCCTGACCACGGGTGAGATCGACGCCATGGACCGGGTCGACCTCAAAACGGCGCACCTGCTGAAGCGCAATAAGAACGTGCGGATCGAAGAGGTCAGCGGTACGCAGCACTATACGTTCGCGATGCACACCGATACACCGCCGTTCGATAACAACGACGTGCGGCTCGCGCTAAAATACGGCGTCGACCGGGAGGCACTGGTGCAGACAATTCTGCGCGGCCACGGCGTGGTCGGCAATGATCACCCGATCGGCATGTCAAACCGCTACCACGCCGGCGATCTGCCGCAGCGCCAGTACGACCCCGACAAAGCCAGGTTCCATCTCGAGAAGGCGGGCCTGTCCAGCCTCAAGGTCGATCTGAGCGCCGCCGATGCCGCCTTCGCAGGCGCGGTCGACGCCGCGGTCCTGTACAAGGAGCACGCCGCCAAGGCGGGCATCGAGATCAACGTGGTGCGCGAACCCAACGATGGATACTGGTCCAGCGTATGGCTGAAAAAGCCCTGGTGCGCGGTCTACTGGGGCGGACGACCGACGGAAGACTGGATGTTCTCGACCGCCTATGCGGCGGGCGTGCCCTGGAACGACACCCGATGGGATCACAAGCGCTTCAACGAACTGCTGGTGGCGGCCCGCTCCGAGCTGGACGACGCCAGCCGCCGCCAGATGTACTTCGAGCTGCAGGAGATCGTCAGCAACGAGGGCGGGGTCGTCGTACCTATGTTCGCCAACTACGTCATGGGATTGAACCAGAAGGTCCAGCACGACAAGCTGGGCGCGAACTGGAGCATGGACGGTTTCCGCTGCGTCGAACGCTGGTGGTTCGCTTAAGCGGTGTTGATTGGGCGATTGGATTCAAGGCCGGCCCTGCCTGTGCCGCCGCTGACGGTCCTCGAGTTCCGTCCAGCGTTCGAGAGCCTGGTCGATTGACCGCTGTGTCTCCTTGAGTTCCTGAAGGACGGGTTGTGTCATCGCATGCCCTTGGGTGTAAAACCCCGCAGCGGAAACCTGTTCCTGCAATTCGACCATACGGACTTCCAGGCTTTCGATGGTTTCCGGCAGATGGTCGAGCTCGCGCTGCTCGTTGTAACTCAACTTGCTGGGTCCGGCGGGGGGCGCGGGCTCCTTCCGGTGAGTCGTGGTTCGCTTGGCGATATTCGGATTTTCGATTTCGGTAAGCGTCTTGCCCCGGCGCAGCCAGTCGGAGTAGCCGCCCAGGTACTGCCGCACTGCGCCGCCTTCCTCGAACACAATCGTGCTGGTAATGATGTTGTCGAGAAACTGCCGGTCGTGGCTTACGACGATCACCGTCCCGCCGTATTCAACGAGGCGATCTTCGAGGACTTCGAGCGTCTCGAGATCAAGGTCGTTGGTAGGCTCGTCGAGAATCAGCAGATTCGCCGCCCGGGTGAACAGCTTGGCGAGGATGGTGCGGTTTCGCTCACCGCCGGACAGGGATCTGACCAGCGTCCGGGCGCGTTTCGGAGTGAACAGAAAGCCCTTGAGGTAGCCGATGATGTGGCGATCCTTGCCATAGAAGCTGACGTGCGTCCTGCCGCCGCCGACATTGTCGGCCACCGACTTGTCCGGATCCAGCGATTGCCGCAACTGGTCGAAATATCCGATCTCCAGATGCGTGCCGTGCTTCACCGTCCCCGACAGGGGCTCGATCTCCCCTAGCAGAAGGCGGAGCAGGGTGGTCTTGCCGACGCCGTTGTTGCCCAGGATGCCGATTCGGTCGCCGCGCATGATTTTGATGGAAAAGTTCTCGATCAGCGGCTCGTCATCATATCGATAGCTCACATTCTTCGCGCGAATCACCACCCGGCCGGATTGCTCCGCCTGCTCGATAGTGATTCGCGCATCACCCTCGCGGCTAATCCGCCTGGCCCGCTCCTGGCGCATTCTTGCCAGCGCTCTGGCCCGGCCCTCGTTGCGGGTCCGGCGCGCCCTGATGCCCTGACGTATCCAGATTTCCTCCTGTTCGAGCATCTTGTCGAAGCGCTCGTTGCCGCGTTCCTCCGCGGCCAGGGCCTGTTCCTTTCTGCGCACGTATTGCTGATAGTCCCCAGGCCAGCTCGTCAACTGCCCGCGATCGAGTTCGATGATTCGAGTTGCCAGGCGCTGCAGGAAAGCACGATCATGGGTAATGAAAACAACGGATCCCTCATGGCCCAGAACGATGTTCTCGAGCCACTTGATGGTCACGATGTCGAGATGGTTTGTGGGTTCGTCCAGCAGCAGCAGGTCGGGCTTCTGTACCAGTGCCCTGGCCAGCGCCACACGCCGCCGCCAGCCGCCCGACAGTTCGTTCATCGTCCGGTCGGCTGGCAGATTGAGTTCGGTAATCGTGGTGTCCACACGCTGGTCGAGGTGCCAGCCGCCGTGGGTATCGATCAACGCGTGTAGATTTTCGAGTTTTCGGAGCGCGTCGGTATCCACGCCTTGTTGCGACCGCCGGGTGTATTCATCGAGCAGCGCCTGGATGCCCGTCAGGCCGGATTTCACGACCTCACGAACGCTCAAATCGTGCACCTCGGGCAGGGACTGCTCGAGCTGGCTGACGACAAGGGCATCTCTGCGAATGATTTCGCCGTGATCCGGCTCTATCTCGCCGGTAATGAGTTTCAGCGTCGTCGATTTGCCCGCGCCGTTGCGGCCGATCAGGCAGACGCGCTCGCCGGGCTCGATGGCAGTGTCGGCCCGGTTGAGGATCTTCTGGTCGCCGATATCGAGCGACACCGATTTGAAGCGTATCAGAGACATGGAATCAGGGGCGCAATTCTATTCGATTCCTTGGGGCGATTGACCCAAATCAACATGATCCGTTGCAGTCCAGGCTAAGCTGATCGGCAATCCTGCCAAAGGTGGCGCCTGGAGGTGGTGCTATGATCAAGACTATACTGGCCGCGACGGATGGTTCCAGCCATGCGCGCAAAGCGATCGAACATGCTATAGAGTTTGCAACGAAGTTCGATGCCGGACTCGTCATCATACACGTTATCGGGCAGGGCGACGTCCCCGATGAACTGGTTCATATGGCAGAGGTCGAGCACATCGTAGAGCCGCGGGCTCCTGATCCATCGATGCCCAGGGCTTCCATCCCGCACGCTGACACCAGGCGATACGAAGAGGGTCCGCGGATCCATGCATTCATCGCCAACAAACTGCTCAAAGCGGCAGAGGACGAGGCGAAGGAGAGTAAAGTCAGGCATGTCAGAACGGTAGCCGCGGAGGGTGATCCGGCCAGTCGCATTTTGGAAACCGCGGCTGCAGAAGCGGTCGATATGATCGTGCTGGGCAGCCGCGGTCTCGGCAACCTCAAAGGGCTGCTCGTCGGCAGTGTGTCGAATAAGGTCAACCATCTCGCCAAATGTACCTGCGTATGCGTCAAGTGATGGCGTAGTGTCCGTCCGGGGTGCCGGCATCGCCCGCTCGGTCATTCCAGATATAACTCGACAAAAGATTGGAGAAACCCATGAAGTTCAGATCCAGCTCTCTTTATTTCGCCGCGATCATTGGTGCGACATTGATTGTATCCCCGGTCCATGCGGAGACCCGCGTTACCTACAAGTCGGCGAAGTCCACCTCGTCGTACTATTAGATGGCGGTGCAGATTGCCGAGGCGATGAAGGCAGGCTCCAACGGGGGAATTATCGTCACGGTCGAGGAAAGCCAAGGCTCCGTTCAGAACGTGATGGAAGCCAAGGTACGGGGCGGCGATTACGTATTCACCACGACGCGTTAGCCAACCAATACGGCTTCCTCGAGAACAACCTGCAGATCGCAATCGCGGTCACTCTGCTGCTTGTTTGAGTTGTTCCGCTACAGCTCGATCTGCATGTGCTCGATGCCCTTGACCCGGGTGTGGCAATCGAACCGAAATGGTTGGACAATACGATCTAACGGATCCGTGAGTTTCCGTGATCTATTGACAGGCAATGACACACCGATAGGACATCTCCCGATTGGCTTCCCTGTTCACTGAAGACTTCAAGACCGACCCGTACTGGTGGGAAGACGTACACAATATGGCGTTGGCCGGGGCGGCTCTTCCGTCGGCGGCGGACGTGGTGGTGATCGGTTCCGGCTACACCGGCCTGAACGCCGCGCTGCAAACCGTCCGCGGCGGACGCAGCACGCTGGTCCTCGATGCGGAAAGCGCGGGCTGGGGTTGCAGCACCCGCAACGGCGGTCAGATCAGTACCAGTATCAAGCTGACCTATGACCAACTGGCGACCCGATTCAACCGGCGCCGCGCGTCGGCGATTCTCGAGGAGGGCAACAACGCACTGACTTGGATTGAGCGCTTCGTAGAAGAGGAAAACATCGACTGTAATTTTTCGGTGTGCGGTCGGTTCCACGCGGCACACAACCCCGCGGCGTACAAGAAACTCGGCAACACCTTGCGAACCAGGACACGCGGCTCAAGGCTCGAAGCGCACCTGGTGTCGCGCTCGGATCAGCGAAGTGAGCTTGGCACGGACGCCTACCACGGCGGAATCGTCTTTCCAAACCACGCCTCGCTGCATCCCGCCCGCTACCACACCGGCCTGTTGCGACGAGCCCACGAAGCGGGGGTGTCCATACATGCGCACTGCCCGGTGTCGGTTATCGAAAAACAGGGCGCCGGATTCAGGGTGATCTCCCCGAACGGCAGCGTAACGGCCGGGGACGTCGTCGTCGCCAGCAACGGCTACACCGGCAGCATCACCCCGTGGCAGCGGCGGCGGGTCATTCCGATTGGCAGCTACATGATCGCCACTGAACCGCTAGCGGACGGGGTCATCGACACCCTCATGCCCCGCAACCGCATCTGCAGCGACACGCGTAGGATGGTCTATTATTACCGCCCGTCTCCCGACCGTAGTCGTATTCTGTTCGGCGGTCGCGTTTCGCACGACGAGACGGACACGCGGCAGAGCGGGGCGCTTCTGCACCGCGAACTCAAGGCGATTTTTCCGGAACTTGCCGGGGCCCGCGTTTCCCACTCCTGGATGGGTTTCGTGGCATACACGTTCGATACCCTGGCGCACATCGGCACGCACAATGGCATTCATTATGCGATGGGCTATTGCGGTTCAGGCGTGTCCATGGCCAGCTACCTCGGCATGCGCATCGGCCAGCAGGTGCTGGGGGACCCGGAGGGTAAAACCGGATTCGACGGCCTCAATTTTGCCACACGGCCACTGTATACCGGTAATCCGTGGTTCCTGCCGTACGCCATCCGCTACTATAAGTGGCGCGACCGACATTCGTTTTAATACCTTCAGAGCGAGGCAGACCGTTGAAGCAAGCCAAGCCCGATTCGAGAGCGATCCCGGGCAAAATCGAGACCAAAAACACGACATGCTACATGTGCGCCTGCCGCTGCGGCATTCGTGTCACCCTGCGTGGCGGTGAGATCCGCTATATCGAGGGCAACCCCGATCACCCGATAAACAAGGGCGTGATCTGCGCCAAGGGCGCCTCCGGCATCATGAAACAGGTATCTCCGGCGCGCCTCACCCGGCCCTTGTTGCGCAAAGCGGGCAGCGCCCGGGGCGAGGCTGATTTCGAAGCCATTGGGTGGGATGAGGCGTTCAAGATCATGGCGGAGCGGCTTGCGCACATTCGCGCCACCGACCCGAAAAAATTTGCCCTTTTCACCGGCCGCGATCAGATGCAGGCCCTGACCGGGTTGTTCGCAAGGCAGTTCGGAACACCGAACTACGCCGCGCACGGCGGTTTTTGTTCGGTGAACATGGCGGCCGGCATGATCTACTCCATCGGTGGATCCTTCTGGGAGTTCGGCGGGCCCGACCTTGAGCGCGCCAGCCTGTTCGTCATGATGGGTACGGCCGAGGATCACCATTCCAATCCGCTGAAGATGGCGATCTCGAAGTTCAAACGCGCCGGCGGCAAGTTTATATCGATCAATCCGATACGCACCGGGTATTCCGCCATTGCGGATGAGTGGGTCCCGATCAAACCGGGAACCGACGGCGCCCTGCTGCTGGCACTGAATCATGAGATCATCAAGCGCGGCCTGTTCGATCGCGACTTCCTCATCCGATACACGAACTCCGCGCAGCTGGTCAACGACGATGCGGGTAGCGATGAATTCGGATTGTTTGCCAGGTCCGATCAGCCGGTGGAGGAGGGCTGCATGGAGCCGATGAACAAGTGGTGGTGGGACAGAAATTCGAACCGGCAGGTCGATACCCACGACGTGGACGCCGACCCCAGGCTGCTGGGGGCCTACACCCTGGAGGACGGCACCCCGGTCAAAACGGCTTTCCAACTGCTTGTCGACCGGCTGGAGGATTACACCCCGGAGTGGGCCGAGGGCGTCACCGGAGTCCCGGCCGGGGTGATTCGGCGTCTGGCCCACGAGATGGGAATTACCGCACGCGACCAGATGATCGAACTGCCCGTCGCGTGGACGGACACCTGGGGGCACGAACACGACACCGTGACCGGCAACCCGGTCGCCTTCCACGCCATGCGCGGCCTGGCGGCGCACTCCAACGGCTTTCACACCATCCGCGCGCTGTCGATACTGATGACGCTGCTCGGCACCATCGACCGGCCCGGCGGCTTCCGCCACAAACCGCCGTTTCCACGGCCCATCCCACCCTGCGCCAAACCGCCCAATACGCCGGACGCCGTGCAGCCCGACACCCCGCTTGGCGGCATGCCGCTGGGTTTTCCGGGCGAGCCAGAGGACCTGTTCGTCGATGACGAGGGCAAGCCGGTCCGAATCGACAAGGCGTTTTCCTGGGAGTATCCGCTGTCCGTGCACGGGTTGATGCACAACGTCATCACCAATGCGTGGCGCGGCGATCCTTACCCCCTCGACACGCTGATGATATTCATGGCGAACATGGCCTGGAATTCCACCATGAATACGGTGGAAGTGCGCCGCATGCTCAACGACAAGCACGAGGACGGACCGGATAAAGGTGAGTATAAAATCCCCTTTATCATCGTGGCCGATGCCTTCCAGTCCGAGATGACGGCGTACGCCGATCTTGTGCTGCCCGACACGACCTATCTAGAGCGCCACGATGTGATGTCCATGTTGGACCGCCCGATCTCGGAATTCGAGGGCCCCGTCGATTCGGTGCGCATCCCCGTACTGCCGCCGAAGGGGCAGTGCAAACCGTTTCAGGAAGTCCTCATCGAGCTCGCCGGTCGGCTAGAGCTTCCCGCATTTGTCGATAGAAACGGAAATCGGAAATACCGAGATTATCCGCACTTCATCGTCAACTACGAGACCGAACCGGGATCGGGCATCGGTTTTCTCTCCGGCTGGCGGGGCAAGAGCGGCGAGAAGTTCATGTCTGGCGAACCGAATCCCAATCAGTGGCAGATGTACGCGGACAACAATTGTGTCTATCAGCACGAGCTGCCCCGGTCCTATCAATACATGCGGAACTGGAACAAGGGATATCTCGAATGGGCGCAACGGCATCGTCTGGTGCGATACTCGGATCCGGTTTTGCTGCACGTCTATTCCGAAGTACTGCAGAAATTCCGCCTGGCGGCCCAGGGCAGGCGCCCGGGACGGCAGCCGCCCGAACGGCTGCGCGAGCGGATCGCCACTTTCTTCGATCCGCTGCCGTTCTACTACCTGCCCCTGGAGGCGCAGGAAACCGATCGGCACAAGTATCCGCTCAACGCGGTCACCCAGCGGCCCATGGCCATGTATCACTCGTGGGATTCGCAAAATGCCTGGCTGCGGCAGATCCACAGCCATAACTATCTGCACGTAAACCCCGCCACGGCCCGGGCCAACGGCATCGATGATGGGGACTGGATCAAGGTGGAATCGATGTGGGGCGAGGTCCGCTGCCAGTGCCGCTTCTCTGAGGCCGTCGAGCCCGGCACGGTGTGGACCTGGAATGCCATCGGGAAAGCACCCGGCGCCTGGTCGCTGGACGAGGACGCGAACGAATCGCGGCGGGGATTTCTGCTCAACCATCTGATTTCCGAAGAGCTGCCCGCCCATGGCGACACGCACCTGTCGAATTCGGACCCGGTGACCGGCCAGGCCGCCTGGTACGACGTGTGTGTTCGCATCGACAAGGATGCCGATCAGAAGGATCACGTTACCCAGCCGCGGTTCGCCGCGATCAAGCCGTTTCCCGGCCAGCCCCGGCGCACCAAAAAAGCCCTGAGCTATTTCGCAGGGCGCCCGAAGCGTCCAGCGTAATGACGCAACTTTCCCTGGTCATCGATCTCAACGTCTGCGTCGGCTGCCACGCCTGTGTCACCAGCTGCAAGGAATGGAATACCTCGGGCGAGGCGGGCGCCTTGGCGGACCTGATGCCCTATGGCAAGGACCCGACCGGAGCGTTTTTTAATCGCGTGCAGACCTTCGAGGTCGGCGAATACCCGAACACTCAGACGGTGCATTTCCCGAAGTCGTGCCTGCACTGCGAGGACCCACCCTGCGTACCCGTGTGCCCGACCGGCGCGAGCTACAAGCGTGCTGCCGACGGCATCGTGCTCGTGGACTATGACAAATGTATTGGATGCAAATACTGCGCCTGGGCGTGCCCTTACGGAGTAAGAGAAGTCGACCCGATGCGCAAGGTCATGACCAAGTGCACCCTGTGCGTCGATAGGATCTACGACGATGCGCTGCCGGATGCGGAACGAAAGCCCGCCTGTGTGCTGGCCTGTCCGACCAATGCCCGGTTGTTCGGCGACATCCACGATGCGGATTCGAACGTATCCCAAGCGATCAGGGATAACGGTGGATACCAGCTCCAGCCGGAGTGGGGCACCAAACCAGCCAACCACTATCTGCCTAGAAGAAAGACCGCAATCACCATTCACGACGACGAACTGATTCGGGCCGACAACCCGCTGTCGAAAGAGCTGGATAGACCGACGGGTCCGGTCAAGGAACAGACGCTGGACGACGTCACGAGCTGGTAGACCATTGCCCGATTCACGACGATTGTGAAACCCGCCCTCTCAGTCATTCTGCTCACCACTTTGATCGGAGTCGGTCAGGGTATGTTCATAGCCCTTTATTGCGCCGAGCTGCTCGATTGGGCCGGTTCTGACAACCGGGCGTTTTTTATCAATGGTGCCCTGGCCGCGCTCGGCTTCCTGTTTGCCGGTCTTGCCGCCTCGTTTTTTCACCTGGGCCGGCCGGAGCGCGCCTGGCGGGCCGCCGCCATGTGGCGAACGTCCTGGCTATCCCGCGAAGCCATCGTATTGCCCATCG
>CAMYOI010000111.1 GCA_947259955.1 uncultured Gammaproteobacteria bacterium | reverse complement strand
TTTTGCAGCTTGCCTATGAGTTCGCTCAAACCGGCCGCATCCTGGCTTTCGAGCCGGATAGATTGCCTCACCCGCCAGCCGATCACCGTCCGGTCTCGATAAACGGGTTGTGAGTGATACCCAGTAGTCTGCGCGGTCACTCCCTCCACTTTCCGGGCTTCGTCGATGGCCCAGGAAATATTCTTGTTGACCTCGGATGCAATATCCGGTGCCCGCTCGCCTTCCCGCTCGCTGTAGAGGTCGGCGACCAGCGTGTCGTTGCCGACCCGCTCCTCCTCGGTAACGGACAATGTGACCCGATCATAGGCGGGTTGCGTCTCGGCGGCGGCCGGGGACCCGGCGACCACGAAGCAGCAAAGAAGAATATAGACGATACGCATTTCTTTGTTCCTTGTTGTGTGTAATGTTTGCAGCATAACCTTTGCGTAAATCTAGAAAAAGTCCGATTCTTAACCCACATTCAACGGGTTGGTATCTGTGCATACCGAACCGTGGATATTCATACCTTGAGCGCGGTTCATTTCGCCTCGCGTGATTCGTCCGACGAGATCAGCTCCGGCAGTTTCAACCTCAGGATCTTTCCGGACGGGCCTTTGGGGAGGTCGTTCATGAAATAGATGCGTTTCGGAGCCTTGTATTTGCCGACCGCATTTTCGCATAGGGTCTTGAGCTCCTGTTCACTGCACCGGAATCCCTCCCGCCGGACCACACACGCCACCACCTCCTGACCGTAGTTCTCATCATTCACACCGACGGCAGCCGCTTCCAGGACGGCATCGTGCCTGTAAAGTACATCGTCGATCTCCCGGGGTCCGTAATGAACAGGTAGCCGTCATCGTCCATCAGGCCCAGATCGCCGGTCCTGAACCAACCCTGTACGAAGGCCGCCGCCGTGGCCTCGGGGTCCTTGTAGTAGTGATCGAGCAGGTTGTCGCCACGAATGGCAATCTCTCCGGTAGTGCCGATCGGACATTCGCACCCCTTTTTATCGATGATCTTGATCTGATTGCCGAACGCCAACCCGACGGAGCCGGGTTTGCACTTGCCGGGCGGCATCGGGTTGGTCGCCACGGTTCCCGCGGTTTCCGTCAGGCCCAGGGTCTCGATCATGGGAACGCCGAACACCTGTTCCCACTGCGCCAGCACGGCAACCGGTAATGGTGCCGATGCGGAACGCCCGAATCGAAAACAGCGCAATCTCTCATCGCGGCCAAAATCGAACGGTTCCTGCTCAGCGCGATCCAGAAGGTACTTGATGATGGTCGGGACGATGCTGGCCCAGGTGCACCGGTACTCCGCTATCAGCGGCCAGAATGTGCTGGCGCTGAAGCGGGTCGGCATCACCACGCTGCCGCCGCTGATCAGCGGTGCCGCGACCGTGACCATCGCGCCGTTTATATGGTAGATCGGCAGCACGCACAGTGCGCGATCGGCACTGCCGAGCTGGTGTCCTTCGACCACGTTACGTCCGCCGCTGACGATGGCCCGGTGGCTCAGCACCGCGCCTTTGGGCAGGCCGGTTGAACCGGATGTGTAGAGCAATAGCGCGGGATCATCAGCTTCCGGCTGCGGGCCCCTGTGTGCATCCCGCGATGATCCGTCTTGTGATTCCGAGGGCCAGACCGGACCGTCCAAGGCGTCGAGTTCGATGACGTTGATTTCACGGGGTATCAGCTCGAGCAGCTTGGCAAGCCTGCCCCGGTAGTGCGGGGAAACGAAGACGATCCCGGTATCGGAGTGATCCAGCACGTGCGACAGCTGCACGTCGCCGGCGACGGCGTTCAGGGGTACGATCACGCGACCGGCGGCCATTACTCCAAGATACAGCAGCGCGGTCCAGCCCCCGTTGTCCGCAAGAAAGCCGACCTTGGCTCCGTTGGCGACGCCCATTTCGGCGAGCCGGTCCTCTATCTGATGGGCTGTCTGACGGAGGTCGGCGTAGGTGAAACTGGCGGATGTTTCCGGTGCGATCAGCCAGACGTCATCCGCGCGAGCAGCACCAAATGCGTCGATGTACTGCCGGACGGTGTCCATCAATCGCGCCCGTACTTCGCGATATACGCCCCGAACAAATCTTCTTCCGTCGGCTTGTCTTCAGCGAAAGTCGTGACGAGATGGGTGATGTTGATGAAGTGACGATAGTTGAGATTTTCTGAAATACTGTTGCCTCCCCATGTGCCGCAGCCCATGCTCAGAGTGAAATTTAGCGCGTTGTCGAAGCTGCCGCCGTTACCAAAAGTGTGCGCCTGATTGACCAGCACCCGCACCACGTCGATTTCCTCCGCCAGTTTTCGGGCATGCGCCATGTTTGCCGTGTGAATTCCGCAGGAGTGGCCAAGTCCCTGAACATCGAGTATCCGGGCAACCAGCTCCACGGCGTGTCTGAAATCGCGCGCACGATACACGGTCAACACCAGGGATAGTTTTTCGTCGGCAAAGGACGATTCCGGATCGAATGAATCCTCCTCCACCATGAAGAACCCGGCGTGCTCCGAGCCATCGCCAAGCCCGACTTTACCGGCGAAAACATCGGCGTCGGTCGCGATGAGATTGCGGTTGAGCTTGCCGTCGGTCCAGAGTTGCCGTGCTATCCGATCCCGTTCGTCGGTATGGGTCAAATATCCTCCGGCACGCTTCAACGCGTCGACGGCGTCTTCGTAGATATCGTCGAGTATGACCAGGGCGTTTTCCGATGAACAGGAAGTGGAATTGTCGAAGATCTTGGAGGCGCAAATTTTTTGAGCGGCATCGTCCAGGTCCGCGCTGCTGTCGATGACCACGGGAACATTTCCGGCGCCGACGCCTATAGCGGGAGTCCCGCTGCTGTAGGCTCCACGGACATTGTTTTGCGAACCGGTAGCCACGACCAGATCGCACTTCTGCATCAGCAGGCGGGTCAATGAACGGGATACGGGCTGCGGCAGGATCTGAACGAGGTCCACGGGCGCTTCCGCTCTTTGCAGCGCTTCCCCCATCATGTCCACCGTAGCATTCGTGCTGATCCAGCCGCTCGGAGAGGGCGCAATGATGATTGCGTTGCCTCCCTTGAGTGCCATCATGGTCTTGTTTACGGGTGTGGCGGAAGGATTTGTCGAGGGTGTAATCGCCGCTACCACACCTACCGGCTTGCCGTACTTGACGATACCCCGCTCGCTGTCGCTCTCGATGATTCCCACCGTGCGGACACGCATCAGATCGCGCAAAGTGCCGAAGGTCTTGCGCTGATTCTTGGTGATCTTGTCATGTACATTGCCGATGCCGGTGTCGGCAACCGCAATCTCCGCCAATCGGCGGGCACGTTCGGGTTGATACAGCGACCACGCAATTGCCGTCACGACCTCGTCCACTCGCTCCTGCTCAGCCCGGGAGAACTCTTTCATGGCTCGGCGCCCGCGTGATACCAGCTTATCGACCAGGGTTGATTCGTCGTCGAGGGTCCTGGCAACGGCGGCACTGTGTGTCGGATTTGACATAGTGATTTGATGCAGTCTGTACGGACGCGGCAGACTAAGCCCCTGTTCTAACCGCGTCAAGTCGTGTGAAATCGTTGCTTTCAGTTTTGGTAAACTGGATCCGGATGAAACTGACGAAATACGAAGAATCCATGATCGCGGGTGATTTCGGGTACCCGCGCCAACAGGCTCTGGAACAGCAGATCCAGGTGGGGCGGTTTTTTGATGCCGCCGATTTCGTTGAAATCAGCCAGGTCCAGCTGATGGCAGATACCGAGTCCCTCGGCGAGGCCGGGGTGCGGTACCTGGAGGAACTCGCCGGCTACCCGCGCTTCGAGCGGTCGGTGTGCGTGCCAACCATCACCGATCCGCGCGGAATCGATCTTTGCCGCTACCGCGCGCTCAAGCAGAATGAGGAGTGGGCGCTACTCGAGCAGCGCGCGATTTCAGCGTTCGAGAGCTTCGGTATACTGATGACCAATACCTGTATCAACTACCAGATCTTTCAGGCCCCGGTGTTCGGTGCGCACCTCGCGTTCGGGGATACCGGCTCCGTGATCTACGCCAACAGCGTTTGCGGTGCACGATCCAATTTCGAGGGCGGCCCTGCGGCCCTGGCGGCGGCGTTCACCGGCAGGGCCCCTCGTTATGGCTATCATCTGGGCAAAAATCGCCGGGCAACGCACTTGTTCACTATCGATTACGCCCCCGGCGATCTGGCCGATTGGGGTGCCTTAGGTGCGGTCATCGGCCGGCGCACCGGTTCTTACTGGAACGTCCCCTTGCTCACCGGGATCACGTCAACGCCGACATCGGATCAGCTCAAACATTTCGGTGCCGCCCTGGCGAGCTATGGTTCGGTGCCGCTGTTCCATATCGACGGCGTGACGCCCGAGGCAACCGACATCGGTAGGGTTCTTTCCGGCGGTCTGCTGTCACTGCCCGGCGGGAGGATCACCGCGGCGGACATAAAAAACTTCTACTCCGAGCAGGGCCGCCACAAGGGGAAGGTGGATGTGGTGGTCCTGGCGGCCCCTCAGCTGTCGCTCCTGGAAATGCAGATGATTGCAACGCTGATCAGGGGAAGACGGGTGCACCGGGACACCGACTTCGTCATTGCCACCGCACCCGAGGTCAAGGCGGGTTGTGACCGCATGGGCATTACCGGGGCACTCGATGAAGCCGGGGTGATTGTGCTGGAAGGCGTTTGTTTCTACCAGATGTACGCAAAGGAAACGGCGCGGGCCAATCGCTGGAAGACCCTGGTTAGCAATTCGGCCAAGCTGGTCAACATCATACAGGGATACGACTACGTGCCCGTTCTGGCAACTACCGAGCAGTGCGTCGATGCCGCCGTCGCCGGAAAAATCTAGTCATGAAGCGCACTACATCGCCGCGGGGCGCCGCTCCCGCATCGTTGGTGCGATCATTCGGCCGCTTTGTAGGAGGCGCGCCTCGCGCCGGTTGCGAGCGGTATGTCCATTAATACAGACGTGAAGTCGTAATGACGACGTTGACCGAGACACACACCCATGACCGAACAAACCACCATCAAGGGTCACCGGGGCATCGGTGAATCCGTCACCGGTATTGCACTGGTAGCCGAAGATAACTTCAGCGCCCGGTATGATCTCGATCGCGTCAATGGCGTGTTTTCCCGTCCGGCGCACGCGCTGTTCGGCGAAAACTATGTCGGGCGAATTCTCGTTCTCAATACCGCCAAGGGCGGCGTTGCCACCTCCTGGATGCTGCGAGAGATGAAGTCCCGCGGGATGGCGCCGGCGGCGCTGCTGCTGAACAGTTCCAATCCAATCATGGCCCAGGGTGCCGCGTTTGCGGGCCTCTGCTTCATGGATCGATTCGATGGCGATATCACCTCGTTTGTAAGGACCGGGGACCGCGTGGCTGTCGATCCGGAGGCGGGCCGGGTTACGGTCATGCGTTGAACGGCGTGCGACCGGTGAAACCGTGTTGAGTGAATACGATCCCCTGATCATTGCCTGGTGCTGTTTTGCCTTGTTTTGCGGCGGGCTGATCAAGGGAACGCTGGGAGTCGGCACGCCTTTGCTCACGGTGCCCTTGATGGCGCTGGTCCTACCGGTGCAAACGGCCGTCGCGCTGATGGCAATCCCGGTGGTTGTCGCAAACGTCTGGCAGGCATTACAGGCAAAACAGATCGGGACGGTCGTGGGCCGATTCTGGCCGGCCTTTGTTGCAATATTGTTTGGAACCTACGCCGGCGTCGCGATCCTGTCCGCCATTGATGAACGATCGTTGCTGTTGTTCGTTGGCTTCGTAGTCATCGCGTTTACTCTGCTGCAGGCTTCGACTTACAAGCTGCACCTGCCGGCGGCGCTGGAAAAGCCGGCCGGAGTGGTTTTCGGATTGGCCAGCGGCGTGATCGGCGGTTTGTCGTCAATGTTCGGACCGATGCTGATCATCTATCTGGTCTCGATCAGGAATTTGGACAAGGAGCGCTTCATCGCCTCGATCAGCTTTCTTTATCTTGCATGCGTGGTGCCGTGGACCATCATCCTCCTGTGGTTCGGGATCCTCGATGTTCCTCTGGCGCTGATGTCCGCGACGGCCACAGTTCCGGTCGCGGCCGGGTTGGCCATGGGGCGCCGGCTGCGGGGCCGTGTGAGCGACCAGCGCTACAATCGCCTGATACTGGTCGTCCTCATGGCCTCCGGTGGAACCATGCTGTGGCGGGCATTTACCTGAACCTGGCAAGGGGCGCGTGCCCGCTGTGTTCCTTGGTTTCGATATCCCCTGTTTTGACACCCCCGGGGCGCTGGGATACCATTTTTTGGCGAGACCCAATCGATAGCGGTCACAATTCACCTCAGGAGGGCTAGATGAATTATAAGAAATATCTTGCATCGACCGGAACCACGGTTGCCGCGATGGCGTTTTCCGCAAGTGTCGCCATGGCGGCTTGCGCAACCGACGGGCTGCCCGCTTCCATGGAGATGCCGGGCGGCTTCCCGGAGCGCGCGCTGACCATGATCGTACCCTACGGTCCCGCCGGGGGCTCCGGTCAGGTCGCCCAGGCCATGGCGCAGGCGGTAACCGAATTGACCGGGGTCTCGATAAACCGGGATCACAAACCCGGTGGATCCGGTACCGTGGGCATGACCGCCTTCATGGCGACCCCGGCGGACGGCTACACCGTACTCGAGCACATCGACGATGCGTCCAGTGCCCACGCGCTGGATTCGAGCCGGCCCAACCCCGCCAAGGATCTCATTCCGCTGGTGATCTCGCAGATAACCTTTTCACAGATCTATATCCGCACCGATGAAGATCGATTCACCGACTGGAACTCATTTGTCGAATGGGTGAATGCACAGGACGGCAAGGCGACCATCGCCAATGTCTCCAAGGAAGGCTCGATGGAACGCGTCACCATGAAGTTCATCACGGATGCGACCGGCATGAAGATCCAGCAGATTTCTTTCGACAAGGGAGCCCCACGCTACGGTGCGCTGGCCGGTGGCCAGGTCGATGCGCTGTTCGAGCAGCCGGGCGACGTGCGTTCATTTCTCGACGCCGGAAAATTCAAGCCGATCCTCACCATCCTGAAGGAGGCGCCCGCCGAATTTGCGGATGTTCCGAGCCTCGCCGATGTTGGTCTGGAGTTCGAACCCCTGTTCAGATTCCGCGGATTCTATGCCCACGCCGGCGCGCCGGAAGATCGGGTGAAGTGGCTGCAGTGGGCCTTCCAGAAGGCGTATTGCGAGAAAAGCTATCAGGACTACAATGAAGGCAAGTTCATGACGCTGATCGAAAGCTTCCGGGATACCGATGGGGCGCGGGAACTCATTACCTCCACAATTTCGCAATACCGGGATGTGTACAAGGAAATGGGGCTGGAGGTCAGATAGTCCTCTCACATCATGACAGGCCCCGGCGAGCCACCGGGGCCTGATCACATGCGAGCAGCTATCGTATGACGGATTCCCATGGGTAAGCTGCGCCCCGGCCATTTCATCGAAGTCGGCCTGTGGCTGGCGCTCGCTGCCGTTCTCTATGTTTATTCGTTCGAGTTCGAGAGGAATATAGAGATTTACAAGTTTGGTGCCACGGCATGGCCCCGGGCGATCATTCTGTTGATGGTGGTGGCGGCGCTGGGCCAACTGTTGTATCACTGGAAAGACGGAGACGAACCGACCTCGGGTACGCTGGGCGCGGCCTCGGACGACGGATCCGAGGATGCGGCGCGAAAGACCGGGCACACGAGCTTGCGCTGGTATATGTCCACGCTCACGCTCCTGGTCATTCCGTTTGCCTACATGCGCGTGCCCGGGTGGGCGGCCGAAGTATTTGCGCTGGACGACGGCGGGCTGCATGCGGCAAAACTAGTATGCGCCGCGGTGCTGATTCTCGTTTATCTCGTGTTGACGTGGCGCAACCACGTCGGGGGCATACTAGCCCTGCCGATCTTTTTCGCGGCCCTCCTCGAGGACATGGGTTTCTACGCCACCGCGCCGCTGTTCATCGTGGGCGTGATGTTCCTCATGGGCGAGCGAAGGCCTAAGTGGATGGCCATCGTAGCGGCACTGATTATGGGCATACTACTTTTTTTGTTCGTGAGCGTGCTGTACGTGGGCCTGCCCACGGGGAACGTCCACCCCTTCTATGATTTCAGCCACTGGCTGGTGACGCTGATCCAGTAGGGCGCGAGTGGACGCATTCACGAACTTTCTGAACGGCACGATCGCCCTGTTCAGCGATCCCGTCGGCATTTTGATCTTTCTGGGCGGGGTGATCGGCGGCATGCTGTTCGGTGCGATACCCGGCGTGAGCATGCTGACTCTGGCCGCAATTCTTTTGCCGTTCACCGCGCATCTGTCCGCAGAGCACGGCATCATGCTCTTTTCGGTGATTTACTGCACGGGTGTCTACGGCGGCGCGATCACCGCTATCCTGTTCAATATTCCAGGCGCACCGGAGAATGCGCCCACCGCTTTCGACGGGTACCCGATGACCCTAAATGGCCAGGCCGGAAAAGCCGTCGGTGCCGCGGTAATGTGCTCGGCTCTGGGGGGTACCGTGTCGGCCGTCATTATGATGGCGGCGACGGCGCCCATCGCGGATTGGGCCATCTCGGCATTCGGGCCTCCCGAGATATTCGCCCTGGTGTTCTTTGGCCTGGCGGTGGCGGCCTCGGTTGGAGCGAAGACCCTGTGGAAGGGCTGGTTGTCGATACTTGCGGGCTTGATGATTGCCGTGGTCGGGCTCGACCCGGTCGGGGGCATCGCACGCTACGATTTCGGCATGCCGTATCTGCTCGCGGGCATTCACTTCATTCCAACCATCCTGGGATTTTTCGCCGTGTCGGAGATCTTCGTACAGGCGGAAAAGAAAGTGACCGGCGTCTACGAGGCTCCCGAGCTGCACGTCGATTTCCCCAGCCTCTCCGAATTGATTGCACACAAGTTCGCGGTGCTTCGATCCATCGTTATCGGGTTTTTCTGCGGTATTCTGCCCGGCATCGGGGCAACACTCGCCGCGTTCATGGGATACAACGAGGCGGTGCGCTGGTCGAAGGACCGTAAGGCGTTCGGCAAGGGCAAGCTGGAGGGCGTCATCTCGTCGGAAACAGCCAACAACGCGGCCACGGGCGCCGCCATGATCCCGCTGCTTGCGCTGGGCCTGCCCGGCGGCGCGCTGACGGCAATGATGGTCGGCGTGTTCCAGATGCATGACATGGAGCCGGGCCCGCTGGTGTTCATCAACAGTCCGGATCTCGTGTGGGTGGTGTTCGCCGCGATGTTTTTCGCCAACCTGTCGATACTGTTCATCGGCGTCCTGGAAACCAAGACGATCATCAATCTGCTGCGCATCCCGTTTCAGTTCCTGGCGCCGATGATACTGCTCCTGGCCACCGTCGGCGCTTACGCTGTCCGGGGTCTGGTCATCGACGTGGTCGTCATGTTCGTGGCCGGCGCAATGGGATTTTTCCTGCGGCGCTCTGGATATTCCGTCGCGGGCATCGTGCTGGGCCTGATTCTGGGTAAGATCGGTGAACAGACCTTTGCACAGGCCATGCAGATGCTGCATTTCGAGTGGTCCGGCTTTTTTGATCGCCCCATTGCCCTGACGCTGCTCATTGCCGGTGTCATCACCACGCTAGGCAGCGCCTACAGCGCTTTTTTCAAGAAACATCACGACTGACGGCTGGTGCAACCAGACTCCGTTTTGTCCGACGAATCCCGCATCATTATCGATGAAGTCGTGCGGTGGCTTTCCAGAAGGCGCCTTTAGACCCATGCAGAAAGAGGAGAACCCATGTTGAAACTCTACGACTTCGATCTTTCGGGAAACTGCCACAAGGTCAGGATGATGCTGTCATTCCTCGGTCTGGAATATGCGAAAGTCGATGTCGACCTGCGCAAGAAAGCGCAGATGAATCCGAATTTCATCGAGTTGAACCGGTTGCACAAAGTCCCCGTTCTGGTCGACGGGGATCTCGTTCTGCGGGACAGCGCCGCGATATTGATCTATCTCGCCCGCACCTACGGCAAGCCCGACTGGTACCCTGAGGCAGCACGGGAGATGGCCGAGATACAGCAATGGTTGTCGTTTTCCGTAAACGAAGTGTTCAACGGCCTTGCCATGGTCCGGGCGATCGTAATTTTCAAGCGGGATTTCGACCTCAAAACCGCGAATACCTTCAGCGACTGTGCCCTGGATATGCTGGAATTCAGGTTGAAGGACCATGCGTGGCTTGCGCTCGGTCGCTTCACCCTGGCCGACCTGGCGTGCTATCCCTATGCCGCCTTGGTGCATGAAGGCAACGTTGCTCTCGATCCATTCCCCTCGATCCGCGCATGGTTCAAGCGAATAGAATCGATGCCTGGTTATGTGGCCATGCCTGGATTACCCCATCCTGGATAACCGGAAAATAACTTGGCCTACTTCAGATAGCACTCATCGACCGGCACTTTGAGGCCCGAGCCGATCGCGTTGGTCTGGTGGGCCATGCCGATCACGGCCATTAGTTCCTCATACTGCCCGGAGGTCAGTCCCTTGGAAAAAGCGGACGCGGTGTGTGAATGAATGCAATAGTCGCAATTGTTGGCCACCGACACCGCGATGTAGATCATTTCCTTGGTAAGCGCGTCGATTTCGCCCTCGGCCATCACCGCCTTCAGCGATGACCATACGCGCTTCAGCGTATCGGGG
>CAMYOI010000110.1:6611-25092 GCA_947259955.1 uncultured Gammaproteobacteria bacterium | reverse complement strand
CATTATTTTCCTCTCGTAGTTTGCAGATACCGGCTCGAAGCACCGATTTTCGACAAATTTTAGATCTTGTTCGGGAAAGATACTTCCAGTACTACACAACCGTCGTCTGTTCGGAAAGGTCCGTGAATCTCTCCCGGCGGCCGGCTGGCATAGTGTCCGGGCTCGAGCCACATATCGAACGCGGCATCGAAAACCCGTCCGGCCACAATGAAGATTTCTTCAGGGTAATCGTGGCTCTTGCCGCCGAAAGCTGTGGTGTCCGCACCCGCAAGAAAGCGGGTCAAACGCGTGTACTCACCGGTGTCGTCATCGATGCTCAGGGTAAGCTCTTCCGCGATCCCCTCCATACCGGTGATCGGCTGCCAGGCTTTGTCGCTCTCCACCTCGAGAGGGTTCCAGTAAGTCGTGGTTGATTTGGCCATAGCCAAATTATAATGTGTCGACTGTCTAACACAATGGCGTCTCGATTGCCAATAGGCGTGAGAATCGACGGCCATCAACCGGCGCCGCTCCTACACCTAACCTGCTTATTGACACGCATGAGGCGCGCCTCGCCCCGATTCGACATGTAGGAGACGCGCCTCGTGCGATTCCGAAATTGTAGGAGGCGCGCCTCGCGCCGATTCCCGCTTAGCCGTTCAATTTTTCCTCGGCGATTTCTCTCATACGGTACTTTTGCAGTTTGCCCGTGACCGTCATCGGGAACTCGTCGACGAACCAAATATACTTCGGCAGCTTGAAGTGCGCGATCCTGGTCTCGAGGAATCCCCGTATATCCGTCTCGGAAGCGGTCGCGCTTTCGCGCGGCAGGATCCAGGCCATGATCTCTTCGCCAAAGTACCGGTCCGGTACGCCAAAAACCGCGGCTTCGGCAACGGCGGGATGCGTGTAAAGCACATCCTCGATTTCCCGTGGATAAATATTTTCACCTCCTCGGATGATCATCTCTTTCAGGCGCCCCGTGATCTGCACGTATCCGTCCGCATCCATCAAACCCAGGTCACCCGATGCCAGCCAGCCGTGCTCATCCACGGCTTTGCGCGTGGCCTCATCGTCGCCAAAGTACCCCTGCATGATGTGGTAGCCGCGAAAGCAGATCTCGCCCTTCTCTCCAAGGGGCACGGTCTGCCGGCTTTGCACGTCGACAATCTTCACCTCTTGATGAGGCAGGTTCCTGCCGACAGTATTGATCCGCCGTTCCAGGCTGTCGTCACGCTCGGTTAGGTGCGTCAGCGGTGACGCTTCAGTCTCACCATAGCCGATCAGGATCTCAGAACAGTGCATGTCCTCGATGACCTGGTTCATCAATGCGGGAGGACAGGGTGCCCCCGCCATGATCCCGGTACGCAGGCTGGACAGGTCGAATTCCCTGAAACGGGGGTGCTCCAGTTCGGCAATGAACATGGTGGGCACGCCGTGGACCGCCGTACACTTTTCGTTGTCGATGGCCTCGAGTACCTGAAGCGGATCGAAATGTTCGCAGGGGATGACGTTGCAGGCGCCCACCGACGCGCACAACAGATTTGCCAGCACCATGCCGAAACAATGGTAGAAAGGCACCGCCACGGCCAGCCGGTCGGTATCGTCGAAATGCAGTGCACGCGCCGCGAACCAGGCATTGTTCAGGATATTGTGGTGAGTCAGCAGCACGGCCTTGGGAAATCCGGTCGTGCCGGACGTGTACTGGATATTGATCGGGTCGTCGAAGTCGAGACCGGCAGTGGTCTCGTCGAGGATTTCAGGCGTGACGGCCGCAGCGGCCGTCAGGACATCCGACCATACCGTGAAACCCGCATGTTGTTCGGCTCGAGTGTTTTCCGGATCCACCGGGTCGTAGAGGACGATTCGGCGCAAGGATGGAAACGACCGACTGCTGATGAGACCCGGCCCGGCGTCCTCAAGTTCGCCGATCAGCCCGGTCAACATCGCCACATAGTCACCCGTTCGAAACGACGGGATCGTGAACAGCCCCTGAATCTCCGACTTCTCCAGCGCGTAGGCGAGTTCCTTTACCCTGTACGCGGGGTTGATATTGACCAGGATGGCGCCCATGCGCGCCGTGGCTAACTGCAGCACCAACCATTCGATATTGTTCGTCGACCAGATCCCTATGCGATCACCGGTAGAAAATCCCATACCGAGCAGACCGCGTGCCGTCGTGTCGACCGCCGTTGCAAGCTCACGGTAGTTGAGCCGCCTTCCCTGGGGCAGGGAAACCACCGCGTCGTTTTCCGGAAACCTGCCGGTTATAGCGGAAAAATGTTCCGGAATAGTCGCACCGAGCAGTGGTTCATTGCCGCCCCGGTGGAAATAACTATTTCTTGCACGGCTCATGATTTGCCCGGCGAGCGTACGGCGGCCAGATTACAGAAAGCCCGGTGCCGATGAAAATACCGTCCAACGCCGAAAGTCCATGGCCTTCTCGACGCGCGCCCGGGCAAGATCCAGTGCCGCCCGCCGAGGCGTCACGTTTTCTCCAACTGCCGCATGCAGGACCAATTGCGTGTTGCGCCGAATCTTCTCTTCGATCGTCGCGAACACGGCCGCTTCATTCGATCCCTGATACTCCATGGCGGCGCAGATAACGCCGCCGGCATTGGCGATGAAATCCGGTACATTGATAACACCCTTGTCGTGCAGGTATGCCTCGGCCTGTTCCGTCGCGGGAATGTTGGCCCCCTGTACGATTACCCTCGTGCTGATCCGCGAGACATTGTCCGCGCGTAGGACATCGGGTCTTGCCGCCGGGATCCAGATATCACAATCGATGTCGAGGATTGCATCCAGGTTGCCCTTCCTGCCCCCTTCGCACTCGGCTACACTCCTGCCCCGGCTTTTCAATTCGCGCAGCCCGTCGATGTTGAGCCCGGCGGGATCACTGACCACTCCTCGCGAATCGGAAGCACCAACCAGTACGGCGCCACGATCTGCGAGAAACCTTGCCGCGTGCATTCCCACCGCGCCGAATCCCTGCACAACCACGCGCGCACCTTTGAGATCGATGCCGCAATGGTTTGCGGCGACGTCGGCAGCGTGGACAAGCCCCCAGCCGGTGGCACCGATCTCGTCCAGGGGAATACCACCCAGCTCCCGTGGCAGTCCGACCGAACGCCCCACCTCGTCCCTCACCCAGGCCATGCATTCTTCATTGGTGCCCATATCGGGTCCGAAGATATACTCACTGGTATTGCGCAAGGACGACGCGAAGGCCCTGATCAAAACTTCCTTGTCCCGTCTGGGCAGTTTCGGGTCGCCGAAAATAACCGACTTGCCTCCGCCGTGGGGCAGTCCCGCAGCGGCGTTCTTCAACGTCATGGCTCGAGCCAGGCGAAAGCACTCCTCGGTGGAAACATCCGGCGCCATGCGCAAACCGCCGATGGCGGGTCCCGCCGCCACGTTATCCACCACCAGAACGCCTTTGAGCCCGACCGCGGGTTCATACACATGGATGATCTTGGTCGGTCCAAGCTCGTCAGCATATTGAAAAGCATTTTCCATCCGTTCACCACAATCGATACGACACGGCGTAAATAGACCACAAAACGCCCGGAATTCCGATGATACAGGTCAATGCCAATACGATCAGAGTTTGATTTTCGTCAATTGAATCCATACGGCGTACGTGCATACTGACTTTGAAAGCCCGTAATTGTAAGCATACCGAGGTTGTCCTTATGGTGGAACGATATGTGCGGCCGGAAGGGGAGATCGTGGCGCAATTCGATGTGCGCTTCAGTCGGTTTATCGAACCGGGCGGCAAAGTCGTATGTACTCCCCTGCCCCCTTGGGCCGACGATTCCGGCGTACTGATACCCATCTACCGCACCATGCTGCAAACGCGCGCCTTCGATGCCGCCGCGCTGAAATTGCAGCGCACCGGCAGACTGGGCACCTATGCGTCGCCGCTGGGCCAGGAAGCGATCGGGGCCGGCGTGGCGAGCGCTATGCGCGAAGAGGACCTGCTGGTGCCGTCCTATCGGGAATTCAGCGCCCAGCTCTGGCGGGGCGTCACCATGACCGAGCTGCTGCTTTATTGGGGCGGGGATGAGCGCGGCAGCGACTACCGGGTACCACGCGAAGATTTTCCAGCATGTATACCCGTCGCCAGCCATTGCTGTCACGCCACCGGTGCCGCATATGCGTTCAAGATACGGCGCCAGCCGCGGGTTGCCGTATGCTTTCTCGGAGACGGGGCAACATCGAAGGGGGATTTCTATGAGTCCCTGAATGCGGCAGGGGCCTGGCACGTTCCGGTTGTCTTCGTCGTCTGCAACAATCACTGGGCGATTTCGGTGCCACTGGGCAGACAGACGGCGGCCCGAACGCTGGCCCAAAAGGCTATCGCGGCCGGTGTTGCCAGCGAGCAGGTCGACGGCAACGACGCGATTGCCGTACGTGCGGCGGCCGAGTTTGCGATCGAAAACGCAAGATCGGGTGAGGGGCCCCGGCTGATCGAGGCGCTGACCTACCGCCTTGGAGACCACACCACGGCAGATGACGCCAGTCGATACCGGGACGCGGCGGAAGTCAATGCCGCGCGGGCGCGGGATCCCGTAAGCCGGCTTCATGATTACCTGACTGGAACCAAGGCACTGCTGTCGGCAGCGGATGAGGAAACGATGAGCGCAGAGATCGAGCAGGAGGTGAATGACGCCATAGAACAATACCTTGCAACGCCGCCCCAACCGGCAAGTGCAATGTTCGATCACCTGTTCTCCGAGCTGCCCCAATCGATGAAGGACCAGCGGGCGTCCGCCGAGGGAGAACAGGACCATGGCTGAGATTACCCTGGTCGATGCGGTGAGCCAGGCGCTGGCTTATGCGATGAGAGAGAACGAAAACGTCGTGGTACTGGGTGAAGACGTTGGAGTGAATGGCGGCGTATTCAGGGCAACCAACGGACTGCAGGAATCATTTGGCGAAGAGAGGGTTCTAGACACGCCTCTGTCCGAAACGCTGATCGGCGGCGTCGCAATCGGCATGGCGGCGCAAGGACTGATTCCCGTTGCCGAAATCCAGTTCATGGGTTTCGCCTACCCGACCATCGATCAGCTCCTCAATCACGCGGCGAGAATTCGAAACCGCACCCGTGGCCGACTCACCTGCCCGATGGTGTTGCGCGCGCCCTTTGGCGGTGGAATAGGTGCACCCGAGCATCACTGCGAAAGCACCGAGGCCCTGTTCGCCCATATACCGGGATTGCGGGTCGTCATCCCGTCTTCTCCCGAGCGCGCCTATGGACTATTGCTGGCCGCGATACGAAATCCGGACCCGGTGGTTTTCCTCGAGCCAAAGCGAATCTATCGCCTGGTAAAACAGCGGGTACCGGACGATGGACAGGCCCTGCCACTGGACGTCTGTTTCGTACTTCGCCCCGGAGACGACGTGAGCATCGTTTCCTGGGGCGCCATGATCCACGATGTGGTTGCCGCGGCCGACCAGCTTGCGCTGCGCGGTATCTCGGCTGAGATCATCGATGTCGCCACGCTTAAACCACTCGACATGAAAACCATACTCGAGTCGGTCAACAAGACCGGGCGGTGTGTCATCGTTCACGAGGCTGCGTTGAGCGGTGGCTGGGGTGCGGAAATCGCGGCGCAAGTCGCCGAGCACGGCTTGATGAGCCTGTTGGCCCCGGTCAAGCGTGTAACCGGCTATGACACCATCATGCCGTTGTTCAGACTCGAACATCTCTATATGCCATCCATCGACAGAATCGCCAAAGCCGTGAATGCCGTCATGGAGTTTGCATGACCGTATTCAACCTACCCGACCTGGGTGAAGGCCTTAGGGAAGCCGAGATCGTGGAATGGCATGCCGGAGTTGGCGATAGCGTCGAGAGCGGCGATCCTCTGGTCTCAGTGGAAACGGACAAGTCGATCGTCGAAATACCCTCACCCCAGACGAGCCGGATCCAGAAGATTTTTGCCGAAGTGGGTGATATCGTCTCCACCGGCCAACCGCTCGTCCAGTTCGGAGAAGGCGAGCGCCATCCCGCAGAGGACAGCGGCACCGTAGTCGGGAAGATCGAGGTCGGTGAGCAAAAACTGAACGAGGCGGCCACCGCGGAGCGCAGGCACCGAGGGGCCGCCGCCAGGGCCACTCCGTCCGTACGCGCACTGGCCCGGCAACTGGAAGTCGATCTCGGCATCGTCACGCCTACCGGACCCGACGGCACCGTCTCCGCGGAGGACGTCAGACGTGTAGCGGAACGGTTCAAGGAGCTCGGTCCGATTGAACTGCTGCGCGGTGTCCGCCGCGTCATGGCGGCGAAGATGATGCAATCCGGCGCCGAGGTGATTCCAGCCGCGATATTCGACGACGCTGACGTCGATCGCTGGCCATCGGGGACCGAAACAACCGTCAGATTGCTCAAAGCGATGGTTGCGGGTTGCAGGGCGGAACCCGCTCTGAATTCCTGGTTCGACAGTCACTCGATGGGACGGCGCGTGCTCGAGCGCATCGACATCGCCGTCGCGATGGATACCGAAGAAGGTCTGTTTACACCGGTCATTCGAGATGTCGCCAATCGCGATGAGTCCAGCCTCAGCGCGGGGATGGAAAAGATCAAAGCCGACGTTGCCAACCGCACGATACCGGCCCGGGAAATGTCCGGTTACTCCATTACTCTGTCAAATTTCGGCATGATCGGTGGGCGATACGCAGTGCCCGTCGTGCTGCCTCCGACGGTGGCCATACTGGGAGCGGGGCACATCGAGTCGCGGCCCGTCGTAGCCTCCGATAGCATTGTTTCCCATCGCATTCTGCCTCTGTCACTGACATTCGACCATCGAGCGGTAACGGGTGGAGAAGCCGCCAGATTCCTGGCGGCCGTGATCAGCGAACTGGAAAGCGCCCGATAATCAATCCTATTCTTCGTGCTTACCCTGGCGCTTTTCAGGATGGAGTATCCTGTAGGCTCCCAGATTCCAGAATAAAACCGGGTCTTTTCCCTCGAACCAACCGCCCTGGACACCGAAGAGAAACTTGGGTGCCCGCTCCGCGTTATTGGGATCGTCCCTGCGGACATACTTTCTGGGATACGTCACGCCATCGTTGTGTTCGATTCTGAGGCTGCCCTCTTCGTAGTTCTTTTCTCCGCCACCGCGCCCCCACAGGATGATGGTCAGATTGTCGCCGGAAGATGCTGAAACAGGTTTCCACGTGACGTTGCGCGGCAGCCGTGCATACTGCTCGACGTTCCTGCCGTCGGATGGTTCCTCGGCCTCTGGTTCGGGCTCTTCTTCAACGCCGGCTTCCTCCAGCACTTCGTCCCAGGTTTTATGATTTGAATCGTCTTTGGGTTCCGAGCCCCCGGAAGCGTCACCACTTTTCGAATCATCGGAGTCCGTTTCGCTATCGGTTTCGTTGTCTGATTCACCGTCGTTTTGTCCGGAGATGTTGCCCGTGGCAACCTGCGACGATGGAGAACTTTTGGTGCCTCCTCCACTGGTTAGATCGCTGACTTGATCGCAGCCAATGAACAAGATTGAAACAAGTACAGGTATTAACTGCTTGCAGGTGTGCGTGGCGACTGTCTTCACTCACCGGTCCGGTTTGAAAACGCGAAAGTATCCTAAACGCAGATACCGATCAATTAATTTTGGCAGCGTCCGTTCAGTGCTCGGTCAGAGCGACGCGGGGGCACCGGTACCAAATCATAAAGAACTCCGGGTTTTTTTAGCGTTGCTGGTGGGAAATCCAGTTACAAAGGCAATTCGTTCAGAATACACTAGCCGGTTCAGCAATCGCCATTGTGGTGGGTGGGCGAAGCATTTTGGAAAATCATCACCGTTACCTGTTTTACTGGTTTACCAAGGCTCTAGTGTAGCCCGCATTTCTCAAACCGGATACATCAATTGAACATGAACATACCCGACATTCAGATGGCACGACGCGCCACCCTGCCTCTGCGTGTTCACGTCGCGGTGCTGCTGATCAGCGCACTCCTGCTGATCGGCGGCGTGCTGGCCTGGTTGGGTTACCGCAGTTCGACCGATGTACTGACGAGCGCTTCGGACCAGATGCTCCATCAGGTCGCGAAGAGCCTGGACGTGTCGATAAGAGCGGCGTACGGCCCGGCCGCCACCACCGTCGATCTGCTCTCCAGATCGAGGCTGACCGATGCCCGCAATTTCGATGAGCGATTGAAGTCATTGCCTCTCATGGTCGAGGGATTCGCGGGCAGTCCGCAATTCGAGACGATATACGCCGGATACGCCGACGGCGATTTTTTTATCGTCCGGCAGCTACGCACGGCGGACGAGCTGGAGTATTACTCCGCGCCCGCCGATGCGGCATATATGGTGACCAGCAGGGAAATCGATTCAACGGGGGAACAGACACGAGTCCGCATGTTCTTCGACGCCAACCTTGTCGCACTGGAACGCCGCCGCCTCGACGGTTCCGATTTCGATGCCAGGACGCGGCCATGGTACCTCATGGCGGCGGAGAAAGGAGAGCGGGTCCTCACTGAACCCTATTTGTTTCACGGTCTCAATGTGGCCGGTCTGACCATCTCGCGACGATTCGAACTGGGGGGCGGGGTGGTGGCAGCGGACGTGACGCTTGGCCAGCTGTCGCAGACGCTGACGGGATTCGAGATCACGCCATCGTCGAAACTGGTGCTGATCGATCACCAGGGGCGGGTTATCGCGCACTCCGATCCACAGGTCGGAATGAGCGTCAGCGACGAAAGCGGAGAAGCGCTGTTGCAAGCGAATGAACTCGACCATACGCCCCTGGGCGCTATGACCCGTTTCCTCGAACCCGGCGCGGAATCGCTGGAATTCACGTTCGCGGACCGCCGGTGGACCGCACGCCTGCGTGAGTTTACGACCCGCGCGGACGAACCCTGGACACTGGTGCTGCTGGTTCCCGAAGATGAGCTGCTGGGCGAGGCCAACCTTCTGCTGCGCCGGTCAACGATGATCACGGTCATTCTGGTTGTCGCGCTCATCCCGATCGCATGGATAATGGCAAATCTGATTGCCAGGCCGCTGAATCAACTCGTCAGCGAAACCGAGCGCATCCGCCGTTTCGATTTTCAGGAAGACGTGCACACCGATTCCCGGGTCAGGGAGATAAACGACCTCGCCACGTCCATGAATACGATGAAGAACACCATCGATCGATTCATCGCAATGATCGCCTCGCTCAGCAGGGAACAGGCCTATTCGTTGCTATTGAATCGGGTGCTGGCGGAAACCATGCAGGTGTGCGGCGACCGGGCCGGCGTGATCTACCTGCTGAACGAAGACGACAGCGCGCTCGAACCCGCTTCGGCTCGTCTGGCGGAAGACGTACCATCAAGGATTCTTGAACCACTTCCGGTTGCTCTGCCACCACATCCCGATGACGGTGAACTCGCCGCCGCCCTGGCCGGCAAAGAGGTGCGGCTGTTCCATTCGAGCCGGACGGACCAGCAGCCCCCCGGCGGTGATTTGTTGGCCCCGTTCTTCGAGGCATTCGACGCTGCCGAACTCAGTTTTACGGTGGTGCCGCTGCACGACCGAAAGAATCTTTTCATGGGGGCCTTGTGCCTGGTGGATCCGGTCGTTGACACTCGGGAGAGCGACGCCAATGAACAGGAACGTCTCAGCTTCATTGTTGCGTTATCGGGATTCGCCGCCGTCTCGATCGAGAGCCAGCGGCTGCTGAAAATGGAAAAAGATCTGCTGGACGCATTTATCCGCCTGATCGCGGGCGCCATCGATGCCCGTACCGGCCCTGACCAAGATGCTCGCGCGCGCGGCCAACGACAGCGACTCGACGCCGTATGCCGAATTTCAACTCAACGACGAGGAATGGGAAGCGCTGCACATCGCGAGTTGGCTGCATGACTGCGGCAAGGTCACAACGCCCGACTATGTCGTGGATAAATCGACCAAGCTCGAGACGATCTACGACCGTATCCACGAAGTACGCATGCGATTCGAGGTGCTGAAGCGTGACGCCGAAGTGCGCTGCTGGCAGACGATCGCCGATGGGGGAGATCGTGAATCCGCGCTCCGGGAGCTGTCGGTGGAGCTGCAAACACTGAACGAGGAATTCGATTTCGTCGCCACGTGCAACCAGGGCGTCGAGGACACGGCCCCTCAGCGCGTGGAGCGCCTTCGCGCTATCGCGGCCCGCACATGGCAGCGCACCCTGGACGACCGCATTGGCATATCCTGGGAGGAGCGCAATCGCAAGCAGCGGTCACCCGCAGCGGAGCTGCCGGTGACGGAAAAGTTGCTCGATGACAAGCCGGAGCATCTCGTGGAACGTGAAGACAGCAGTGAAAGCCCGGATTTGACTGACCGCGGATTCCATATCGAGATGCCCGAGTATGCCTACAATCGTGGAGAACTCTACAATCTGTCGATCGAACGCGGCACGCTCAGCTCCGAAGAACGGTTCAGGATCAACGATCATATCGTCCAGACCATACTGATGCTGGAGGAATTGCCGTTCCCCCGCCACCTGCGCGACGTACCGGGAATAGCGGGCGGCCACCACGAGAAAATGGACGGCACCGGTTATCCGAAGGGGCTGCGGCGCGACGACATGCCCCTAACCGCACGTATGATGGCTATCGCGGACATTTTCGAGGCCCTGACGGCCAGCGACCGGCCGTACAAAAGTCCGAAAAAACTCAGCGAGGCAATCCGTATCATGTCCCATATGAAGAAGGACAATCATATCGATCCGGAACTCTTCGACCTCTTCCTGGAGTCAGGGGTGTATTTAGCCTATGCAAAAGAGTTTCTCGATCCCGAGCAGATCGACGAGGTCGATATCACCGCCTACCGCAGCGGCTGAGTGACTCCGACGCGGGCCGCCGGCAAGTCTACTTCACTTGCCGCGGTGCCGGGCTTTTCCATCATGGTCCAGCCCGCAGTAATCTTCGACAGCTCATGTTGATCGGGTGCGAAGTTTCCGCTTTCTTGCTGGTTTCCGATCGGCCCTGAGCGCGGCTTCGAATGCGCGTCGCGCCCATATGGCGGCCTCCTCGGGATCGTCGAATATATCTTCCGGCGCCAGGTAATAGGACAATTTCACTTTCCTGCCAGCCTTTTCGTACTCGAATCGGGGCAGTCCTCGGTCCTGGAAGTGTGTCGCGGTGGCATCGTCGGCCTTGAGGTAAAGAGTGTCGGCCGCTACCAGGCCAAACATCCGACCATCATGGAACAATCCATGGCCACCGAACATCCTTTTGGGTTGAACGGGACCGAATCGCTCGAACACCTCCTTCAAATATTCCACGAACTCGCTCATCAACCGTGGTCTTTGTACTTCAATTCAGCATCGGACAACGTGATATGTGAAGCAGTCGCCATTTTTCAGCGGCAGTGTCAATCAGCAGAATGTAATGTGATCACGGACTCACCCCTCCACACACGATGACCAGAACGGCTTCGGCATCGGTGATGAAGGGATGTTCGTTTTGGTTCACGGCCGCGAGGGCCGCTCCGCAGGCCAGTTCCACCTTGACGCGGTGTTCTTTGACAAACCGGTCACAGGCATCCTGGGCCTGAGCATCGGTTACGGTGCAAACATCGACGGCGGAACTGGCGAGAGATTCATAGGCCCGGTTGCATACGCGCAGCGCCCCCAGGGACTTCGCCTTCGACGTGATCGCTGGGAGAGTCACGTTGGATCCAGCGAGCTTCGACTGATAGAGGCAATCCGCACCTTCCGTTTCGACGGCCAGCACCCGCGTCGCTTTCAGACCGTTTCTCTCCAGGCCGGCAATTATGCCGCACAGGAGACCGCCGCCACCCACGGAACACACCACGGTGTCCGGGATGAGACCGTCCTCCACGACCTCGTCGATCATCGTTGCGTGCCCGGCCCAGACGTCTTCGTCGTCGAAGGGATGAAAATATACGGCACCGGCGTATACGAGTTCTTTCTGCGCTTGCTCGTGCGCCTGCGCCCAGTGTTCGCCGGTTACGACCACCTCGGCGCCAAACAGCGCCAAACTGTCGATCGCCTCCTTTCCGGTGTTATCAGGAACATATACCGTCACCGGGATTCCAAGCTGCAATCCGGCGTAGGCGACCGCGAGCCCGGCGTTGCCGCCGGAGGAACTGATGAATTTTCGCGCGCCCTTTTCAACCTCACTGACCGCCTTGTATCCCATTCCCCGCATCTTGAACGACCCCGGCGGCTGCAGGGCGTCCATCTTAAGCCAAACATCGCGATCGAGTGCCCGGCTCATCGGGTATGACTTCAACAACGGGGTTTTGATGTGCAGTGGTTTCATTTTCAACCGACAGGCCAAATTTCGGTGCGTGCCTTTTGGAATCTCGCAAGGCTCTCGCGCTGCCGCCTCTTGCTCGCCGTCAGCGCCATTACGCAACGTTGAGTCATTATTTGCAGGAGTGGCGCCCTCGCCGCGATAACTTTACAACTCATCCGCCAACTCCACAAAACTGGATACCACCACGTCCCAGTCCGACTCCGCCTCGAGATCGGTGACTTGACACGGGCCGTGTTCCCGGGGCCGACACACGAATGCCGTCCTCAATCCGCATTCCCGGGCGGCTACGAGATCGCTGTTGTGTGCGGCGACCATCATACATTGGCGGGGCTCAAGGCCCAGCAAACGCGCCGCCGCCAGATAGGCTTCCGGCTGTGGTTTGTAATGCCCGGCGACCTCGGCACCGAGAATCACATCCCAGGGTAAACCCGCCCGTTTCGCCAAATTGACCAGCAGTGACACATTCCCGTTTGACAGAGGCGCGATGACGAATTTTTTCTTCAGCATACGCAGCCCTTCCACCGTATCCGGCCAGGGATCCAGTCGGTGCCAGGCCCGATTCAGATGGTCGAGTTCAACCTTATCCAGAGTTCCCAGACCAAACCGTTCCGACAGCTTTTCCAGGCTTTCCCGGTGCAGAACATCCAGGATCGTCCACGGCCTCTCGCCGCTTCGCACCTTCTCCATGGACGGCTGATACATCGAGCGCCATGCATCGGCAAGAGCCGCCCAATCGATCGCCAGCCGTCTGTCGCGATTGAGGAGTTCACCTTCATGGACGATACTCGAACGCCAGTCGACGCAGGTCCCGAAAACATCGAACAACAGCGCGCTCACGTCATTGGTCATCGATAGCTCTGTCCATGAATGTTTCCGAACCCGCGCCATCATCGAGGTCGCGGCGCACGATCTCTTTTCTGTTCGGGTTTGGCACGGTGGCATCCCGGCGCCTCTGGTAAAAGTTGAAGCTGACGCTGATTCTGTCTCCGGCTGAGCCCGCTTCCTCGCTGAGGTTCGGCTGCACAGCGTGCCCCAGCCAGGCCGGGAACACGATCAGCCGACCGGCTTTTGGCTGGTAAAGCACCTCGTTCCAGGTCTCCATCCTGCGCCGCGTCGGATCATAGTAAGGCGTCAATACCTGCGCCTGGGGCCGAGGATCGTTGAAGTAGAGCAGTCCACAATGCTCCGGTGTCTGAATGTAGTACACACCACTCCAAAGCGCGTGTGGATGCGAATGAAATCGGTTGTGCGAATATTTCGGATTGATGTTCACCCACATCGAGTCGCAGACCGGCTCGTATGCCGGATCATATCCGAGATCATCGTAGACGCCGTGCATGAATTCGAATATTTCGGCGACCAGGGGACGGTACCTCAGTCGGATATGCATGTCTGTCGGACTGTGCCAGGCGCCGAGCTGGGGCGTATTGGTACGAAGCAAGCCTTCCGGATCGTCGCGCCTCCAGGAATAGATATCAGGCAGTACGAGCCCGTTCAGTTCTTCACCATCGTGCAAATCGGTGAAGTAAACCTGAGTCGGATAGTAGTACTCCTTGTTCATCCGTTTCGAGGCCATGTCTCACTCGATCTCCGCCAGGTACCAACGGATGAAGCCGGACGTAAAGGCTTCCATTTCGGACAGCGGGCCGGGTTCATAGTATCTCGAATTGATACCTTTCTGATTGTAAGCAATAATTTTCTTGTCGGCTTCGCTGGTGACGCGCCACATCCAGGTCAGCTCGTCCAGATCGTAGTCCTTGCCTTGTTCCGCATCCTGGTTGACCAGCCAGATGATATCCATGTCCGTACACTGAACCCCGCGAGGCACGAACCTATACAGCACCGCGTGATCCGGATACAAAATACCATAGGAAACCGGGCCGATTTGAATATCCGCGACACCGCCGCCGTACTCCTTGACCCTGCCCAGCAGCGGCGCGACGGCATTGCCGTCCTTGCTGCCCGTGACGAACGGTTCGTACAACGCGTTTCGCGAATAGTAGTACTGGACCAGGCCTGTATCCGTGGGCAGCGACCGGTCGATGACGGTCGTTGAGTATCCCAGCCTTTCGGCCTCCTCGAGCATGGCCGGCCGAAGTGCCTCGTTGTCTTTTGGCGATTTCAGCGCGTGGCAGCGGGCATACTCCGCGTGTGCCGGTGCGCAGTGGTAGCATTCCATGAAATTCTCAACCGCGAGTTTCCAGTTTGCATCCACGGTATAGGTTTCACGGCAAGCCACCTTCGTGTTTTCGAGCTGGTACGGTTCAAAACTCGAACTCATTTCGTCGATAGCGTCGATCAAGCCCGGCGCACTGTCATCGAGGTTGATAAACACCAGCCCGTGAAATATCTCGCACCGCACCGGCTTCAATCCGTATTTCGATCGATCAAAATCCTTCGGCATGGCGCGCTTCGATCTCAACCTCCCATTCAGCTCGTAAGCCCAGGCATGATAGGGACAGACAAACGCCTTCACTTTCCCCGCCTCGGCAGTACAAATGCGGGAGCCGCGATGCCTGCAAACGTTTGCAAATGCCCGTACGCCGCGCGCACCGTCGCGAACGACAATAATGGACTCTTCACCCGGTTCCATCAAAAAGTAACAGCCAGGCTTGGGCAGCTGGCTGACATGCCCCGCGTATATCCAGTTTCGGTAAAAAATGACGTCCAGATCCCTTTGATAAACCGCGTCTGATGCGTAAAACCTGGCATCCAGTGAAAAACCGGGGCGATACGTCGAGATCAACCCGGCCAGTTCATCCGAGCGATTCAATTCGATGTGATTCATTTTCTAAGACACCACGGGCTGATGGTCTTTTCTTGGGAATCCGTAACGCAGGTCAACCGAATACATGGCATACCTGGTCAGATCTTCGGTCGCAAGGTGTTTACTGCTCAACTCTTGTCTCAGATTGACTGCCGGCTGAATCAGGAAGCCGCTCGCTCAGCGGAGTCCTGGCCCGGCTTCCAGATTCCTTCACGCTCGATGTCTTCCATGGTCAGGCGAATACCGCGGTCGAGGATCCCGACCATGTCGTCGATCTGCGACCGCGTGATGATCAGCGGCGGCGAGAAAACGCACATGTTGATCAACGGCCGCAGGATCAATCCCATTTTCTGGCAATGCTCATCGATTCGGGTGCCGATGGCCTTGTGGAAGTCGAGCGATTCCTGGGGTTCATCACCGACACACTCGACGCAGCCGATCAGACCGACGCCGCGCACCTCGCCGACGAGAGGGATAGCGCTCAACTCGCGGATCCTTTTCTGAAAGTAGGGAGCAACATCGCGGACGTGCTCCAGGATATGCTCCCGCTCGAAGATCTCGATGTTCTTCAATGCCGCGGCGCAGCTGACCGGGTGCCCCGAGTAGGTGTAGCCGTTGGAGAAAACCACGCCCCGGCCCCGCTCCCCGGAAACCTGCGTAAAGATCCGGTCCGAGATAATGCAGGCACCGAGCGGAAGATATCCCGAGGTCAGCCCCTTGGCCGTGGTGATGATGTCGGGTTCGATGTCGAATACATCCTTCGAGGCAAACCAGTGTCCGAGCCTGCCGAAGCCGGTGACAACCTCGTCGGAAATGTACAACACATCGTACTTGCGGCAGACCTCCAGGCACTTCCTGTGATAGCCCGGCGGCGGCACGATAACGCCTCCTGACGCCAGCACCGGCTCCGCGATGAACGCAGCGACATGATCCGGGCCCAGCTGCAGAATTTTTTGCTCCAGATCGTCCACTTTGGCCCGGCAAAATGCGTCCTCGGTCAAGCCTTCCCCAAAATGGTAATAGTTCACCGACGGCAGAAAATGCACGTTCTCCGTATCGGTGTCCATGAAAGTCTTATCGCGCTCCTTGCCGCTGCAAGATGCCGCCAGATAGGTGCTGCCGTGATAGGCCCTTTCGCGGGAGATGATCTTTTTCTTCTGCGGCCGCCCCAGTACATTGTTATAAAACTGGGTAAACCGCAACGCGGTGTCGACGGCGGTGGAGCCCCCCGTGGTGAAAAATACGTGATTCAGATCCGCGGGGGCGAGCTGCGCGATTTTCTCGGCCAGCAACGCCGCGGGCTTACTGGTGGAACTCCACGGCGAGTTGTAAGGCATCTTTACGACCTGCTCGGCGATGGCCTCTGCCATTTCCTGCCGGCCGTACCCAATCTGGGTACACCACATGCCACCGGGGCCATCGATCAGTTTTTCCCCGCTTTCGTTATACAGGTATATGCCTTCTCCGCTTCCAGCAATGATCCGGTTCTGGGCGCCGACGGTTTCCAGGGCCTCCCAGGGATGTACCCAGTATTGGGTGTCCAACTGCTTGATTTCGGTCTGATCCACTTCCCTATCGGCTGCCCTCTTTGCCATGGATATTCTCCGCTTTCTAGTGAAAGTCCATTATACATTGGCTGTCACGCTGCCAAAGGCAAGGCGCCGGGACTATACTGCGTGTATGAGAAAATTCCTTGCCGACATATTGATCCGCACATGCTTTCCCTGGTGGCGGCAGGGACAACGATGAAATCACTCTGGCTCGAGCAGGTCTTTGATTCGGTGGCCGACCGGGGCCGCGAGCTGCTGCGCCTGCGGGCCAGTGACAAATCGACTGCGGACGTCGAGAAGCTCTGTCGTGCGCTGCTGTCCGAAAAAGGGGAGGCGTCCGGCACGGCCCTGGCGCGCGAAGTCGTACTGACTTACTCAAAGATGAAGGATGAGGAACGCGTCGATTTTTTCGATATGCTGAACTATGTGTTCGGGCCCGACGAGGAAGCGATCATTGCAGCGGCGGATTCTTTCAAGGCATCACGAAAAGTAGACGACTATCTTGTCCTGGCCAAGGCCGTGGAGCCCTCGCGCCAGAAACTTTTCCGCCGCATCAACATAGCACCGAACGGGATCGAAGCGGTCGTCGGCATGCGCGCGGATCTGTTGCGTATACTCAAAAAACACCCCAGATTCAAACCTATAGACGTGGACCTGCAGCATTTACTCTCGTCCTGGTTCAATCGCGGGTTTCTGCAGTTGAAAAGGATCGACTGGCGAACCTCCGCGACGATCCTTGAGAAACTCATCAATTACGAAAGCGTTCACGAAATCCAGAGCTGGGCCGATCTGCGGCGCAGACTGGCCTCCGACCGGCGTTGTTTCGCATTTTTTCATCCGGCGCTGCCGGAGGAACCGCTGATCTTCGTCGAGGCTGCGCTGGTCAACGGCATGTCCGAGACCATCTCGCCTTTGCTCGACATCAACACCCCGAAACTGAACCCGGAGGAAGCCGACAGCGTCATCTTTTATTCCATCAACAACTGTCTGGAGGGTCTGCGTGGAATTTCCTTCGGCAACTTCCTGATCAAGCAGGTTGCAACCGAACTGGCGAGGGAGTTTCCGGGTCTTAAACTGTTTTCAACCCTTTCCCCCATGCCGTTGTTCCGACGGGCGCTGCGCGATGACAAGGTGTTCACCAATGAGCGGCTATCGGCGATCCTCAAAGAGGATGCACAGAACCTCGTCGCCGCGGCCGGCAAAGATGATCTTAACGAAGCCGTCAATGTCTTGCTCACGGATCCGATACCAAACAGCGACTTGCTGGATCGGCCACTCAGGCAACTGGCGCTGGCCTACCTGACGCTCGCCCGTTGGAACAACAGGGCCTACGATCCGGTCGCCAACTTTCACCTGTCCAACGGCGCACGGCTCGAACGCATCAATACCTTTGCAAACGTATCGCGAAACGGGCTGCAAGAGTCGGCCGGCCTGATGGTGAACTACCGCTACGTACCCGAGGAATTCGAAACCAACCACGAGGCGTTCGTGCACCGCCAGGAAATCCCGCTGTCAAAGAAACTCGTAAAGGATTTCCGGAGCCTGCAGGAACTCTGGTAGCCCCGCAAACCAACCGCATTCGAAACTAGCGCTGTTGATCTACCGCGAATGTACCGCGATTGCCCCCGTACGCCCGTCATCGGGGTCCAGCGCACCTGTGTGCGTGACGAACAAAACCTGCTCTACCTCGTTGAGCCAGAATCCATAAGGTATCCCCAGTCCGTCCCGAAACCTGGGTATCAGGGATAACTCACGCGAAGCCAGGTCGATCATTGCGACTTTGCCCAGGTTTCCCCAAACGCCGACCAGCAGTCTGCCCCCGCTCAGCGGCAAAATACCGGTAATGTTCGCCCGGTCGATAGTGTACAGCTCCTCCGCAAGGCCCGATTCGAAATCGGTGACTCTCAGAATGTTCGA